>NZ_HF986818.1:0-77076 GCF_000431195.1 Prevotella sp. CAG:255
TGATGATGTTCCTACGAATAAATTCGCTTTTACGGAAAAACTTGTCTGTGGAGCTTAAAAAGCTGGATTTTTATTTCAATATATGCCATTAAAGTGCTACTTTTGCATACGAAGAGTTCTTTGAAGGTTACGCAACGCGCAGAAGAATAAAACAGCAGATAACTAACTAATTCGTAACCTATTACTACTATGAGTTGGTAACTGCAACTCATTTTCAATCACTTAGACCTTTTTCGTAATTTCGCAGTACAAAATAAAGAGTGGTCATTATTGCATGCAGGAACAAGCATGAGCAAAACGTAAAAACACAACCACGCAGGCATGGACATGAGCCTGACAACGGCAGCCATAAAAGCATAAAAGGCATACGGTTTTACTCAAAAAAGGCAACAGAAAAACGTGCGTCCCTACATATTTCATGTTGCAAAGCACAGCATAGACAGAACACACAATAACCGGAAAACGGCAAAAAAAACATGGCTGCCGCAAAAAATATTTTAACATATAGAAACAATCAGCATGCGTAAACAACGGTCAAAATCATATAACTATAAAATATGACCAGCCTACATGAAAAATAGATAAAAAATCATATTATTAACAAGAAAACACAAAAAAGAGAGTAAAAAGCCACTAAAACGACACAAATCAGCACGTCTGCAACATTAAGAAACGTTGCTGAAACATTAATTAATACACTTTTAAACATAAATTCATACTTTTGTGGCGTTGAAAACTTTACCAAATTCAAACAATTTTAAACAATTAATCATGAAACGCGCAAAAGAAGCATGTAAGACTCTGGGCTTACTGATTCTGATGAGCATTTTCCCTATTTGGGCATTTGCACAGAACACAGTAACCATCACGGGTCTTGTTACCGATGACGACGGCCCTATCATCGGAGCAACAGTAAAGGTTAAGGGGTCGACCACAGGTGCAATAACTGACCTTGACGGAAAATACACATTAAAGGTAAGTCCCGGATCAGTCGTAACGTTCACCTACCTCGGATATGCCGACAAGGAGGTAAAGGTTACAAATCAGAAAGAAGTAAACGTAAAGCTCGAACCAGACTCAAAGATGCTTGACGAGGTTGTGGCCATCGGTTACGGAACGATGAAGAGATCAGACGTAACAGGTTCAATGGTGTCAATCAACGACAAGGCCATAGAGCAGACCGTATCTACAAGTATCGACCAGGTGCTGCAGGGACGTGCTGCAGGTGTGCAGATTCAGGCAAACTCAGGTACTCCTGGTGCCAACACAAGTATCCGCATACGTGGTGTCAACTCTCTTAATGCAACCAACCAGCCTATATTCGTCATCGACGGTGTTGTGGTTGACGCACAAGGAGCAGACAGCAACGACCCCTTGTCAAGTAACAACCCGCTTGCCAGCATCAACCCGAGCGACATCGTGTCAATGGACGTGCTCAAGGATGCCTCTGCAACAGCCATCTATGGTGCAAGAGCGTCTAACGGTGTCATCATGATTACCACAAAGAGAGGTAAGTCTGGCGAAGCCACTATAACCTACGACGGCTACATCGGCTGGCAGGAAATGGCAAAGAAGCTCGACATGATGAACCTGCGTGAGTATGCCATACACCACAACGCACGCGCCGAAGAGGGCATCGTTGAATATAACGACGCATTCGTAAATCCCGACGCTCTTGGCGAAGGAACCGACTGGCAGGACGCCCTGTTCCGCAACGCTCTGATGACAAGCCACAACATATCTGTTACGGGCGGAACACAGAACGCGACATACGCAATAAGCGGAGGATACATGAACCAGGACGGTATAGCCATAGGTTCAGGCTTCAAGCGTCTTACTCTGCGCGGCAACACTGACGCACAGGTGAAGAAATGGCTCAAAGCCAGCCTGAGCTTCTCACTGACTGACTCAAAGCAGGAAGTAGGTGCCGACAACAACGTCATCATGAATGCCCTGCTCCAGCAGCCTTCAGTAGCTGTTACCAGCCCTGACGGAAGCTTCGACGGTCCGGACGACGTTTACATGCCTGTAAATGCCGTGGCCATAGCATCTATCAGAGAGAACTACAACAAGAAGATGAATTTCCGTATAAACGGAAGCCTCGAGGCAACCCTGATGAAGGGCCTCACCTTCAAGACAGAGCTTTCAACAGACTATAACCTCAACAAGTTCTATTATTATGAGCCCGACTATGAGTTCGGTGCCTTGACAAACTCTACACGTACCGGTAAATGGACAAAGACTGACACCAAATACTGGTCATGGAGAAACATCCTTACCTATCAGAACACCTTCAACAAGGTTCACAGCATCAACGTTATGCTCGGTCAGGAAATGAGCAACTCTCACTGGGAGACACAGGTGAGCACGGCTACAGGCTTCCTGACAAACAGCGCCCACGACCCGTCGGCAGGCGACATAACAGCCTCAACAGGTACAGGTACACAGAACGACAACTCTCTGTTCTCTTACTTCGGACGTGCATTCTATTCATACGACGACCGCTACCTCATCACAGCGACACTGCGTCGCGACGGTAGTTCTCACTTCGCAAAGAACAACCGCTGGGGATGGTTCCCGTCAGCAGCACTTGCATGGCGAGTTTCTAACGAGAAGTTCATGGCCGGCACAAGCGACGTTATCAACAACCTCAAACTCCGCCTCGGCTGGGGTTCTACAGGTAACCAGAACGTATCAGACTGGGCTTACATGGCTCTGCTGTCTTCAAAGACCACGCCATGGGGAACTGGTGTGCTTACAGCCAACACTGCTAACCCAGACCTGAAATGGGAGACAACAACATCATACAACGTAGGACTCGACCTCAACCTCTTTGACAACCGCATCGAGTTTATCTTCGACTGGTACTACAAGAAGACCAAGGACATGCTGCTGCAGATTCCTCTGCCTGAGTACCTCGGATCATACGGACAGGGCGCAGCTTCTAACCCATGGAAGAACGTAGGTTCTCTGCGCAACACCGGTATCGAAATGACATTGAACACTGTAAACATTGACAAAGGCGGATTCCAGTGGCGCAGCAACTTCGTGTTCTCACTCAACCGCAACAAGGTGCTCAAGCTCGACACAGAAAGTGCAACCATCGATAAGACCTTCATGACAGGAAGCGAGAACAACACTGTTACAAGAACTGTTGAAGGCAAGCCTGTAGGACAGTTCTGGGGCTACAAGGTTATCGGACGCTTCGAGAAGGCAGAAGACTTCTACTATAAAGACAAGGACGGCAACGTCAAGCCGGTGGCACTGCCCGAAGGAAGCTCTATCGGAGAGGACAAGACATGGATTGGCGACTATATATTTGAAGACATCAACGGCGACGGCGTGATAAACAACAGCGACTGTACGTTCATCGGCGACCCGCAGCCTGACTTCACTTACGGTATCGGCAACACATTCTCTTACAAAGGCTTCGACCTCACCATATTCTTCAGCGGCAGCTACGGCAACGACATTCTGAACTATACACGCCGCAACATCGAGGACGTAAGAGTAAACAGCAACCTGCTGAAGAGCGCAGCCGACTACGCACAGATTGGCGTCATCGACCCCAACCTGCCCGACGACGACTTCCGCAACCTCTACGTAACCAACCCGAGCTCACGCCTGCCGCGTCTGAGCGCATCAACAACAAATGCCAACAACCGTGTAAGCGACCTCTATGTTGAGGACGGCTCTTACATTCGTCTGCAGAACATTTCGCTGGGCTACACGCTTCCGAAGTCATTCGTAAGAAAGCTCAAGCTCGAAAATGTCAAGGTATACATGAACCTGCAGAATGTTTACACATGGACCAACTACAGCGGCTACGACCCTGAAGTAGGATCAATGTACGGCGATGCACTTCTGACCGGTCTCGACTACGGCCGCTATCCTTCACCGCGCATCTACACCTTCGGTCTGAACATCTCATTCTGATAATCACAAATGTATTTGCGAAAGAAAGTAACAATTTTAACAAGAAAGAAAATGAAAACAAAAATATTCTTAGTAGGCTCGCTCCTGACAGCCGGAATAGCACTGACATCATGCAGCGACGACTTCCTTGACCAGAAAAATACAACGAGCCCTAACCAGGAAACATTCTTCGACAGCGACAAAGCTATCGACAAGGCCATGTATCCGCTTTACAACTATGTATGGCAGAGCTTCAATGACAAGGCCTACTACGGCATGGGCGACGGACGTGCCAACAACCTTACGGCTCAGTATTCAGACTATATCTACCCGTACACCAACTTCAACGAGACATCGTTAAGCCCGGGATTGTCTGACGCATGGGGCTCTCTTTACTCTGTAGTTGCACAGTCAAACAACACAATAAACAACATCCTCACCTACTCTACCTCTGCTGTAAGCGAGGAAGCCAAGACAAGAGGCGTGGCTGAGGCAAGATTCATGAGAGGCGTGGCCTACTGGTATATCGCATCTCTTTGGGGAAATGCCATAATATACACCAGGACAAGCGACCTCGTAAACAACTATGTTGTACCGGCAAACCCGAGAGCTGACGTTATGGAGTTTGCAATACGCGACCTCGAATATGCTGCTGCCTACCTGCCCGCAACATCTCCTGAGAGCGGACGTATCAACAAATACAGCGCATACGGCATGCTGTCAAGAGTATATCTGTCAATGGCCGGTCTGACCACAGAAGGACAGTATGACGGCAACAACGTGGCTACCGACTTTAACCGCGGAACACGCAACACCTATTATCTTGAACTTGCGCGCAAGGCCGCAATGAAGGTTATCAACGAGTCTGACTTCAAGCTGATGACAAACTACGGCGACTTGTTCAAGATTGAGAACAACAACTGCCAGGAAGATATGTTCCAGCTGCAGTGGAACCAAGGCTCAACCGACGCTATCGGATGGGGATGCAACCAGACAATCACCGCTTACTTCGGATGGTCAACAATGGTTACAGACGGAACCAACTGGGGAGGTGCCACATACGCTTCTTACGACCTCTTCACCGAATATGAGAACAACGACCTGCGCAAGCATGAGAGCGTTGCATGGTACGGCGAATATTATCCCGACATGTACACAAAGGGCGGCGGCTACACCTACGGAGTAACCGAGAATGCAGGTTCTCAGGGTGCAAACATCAAGAAGTATGTTGTAGGCACACACGACGACAACGGCGTAAGCTACAAGCAGAGCTCAGGCATCAACACCCACATGCTGCGCCTGGCTGAGGTATACCTCAACCTTGCCGAAGCTATTCTGGGCAACAACGCATCTACAACAGACGCAACAGCGCTCTATTACTTCAACGAAGTGCGCAAGCGTGCCGGACTCAACGCCAAGACTTCACTCACATATGAAGACCTGCGCCACGAGCGCCGCATGGAGCTGGCCTTTGAAGGACAGTACTGGTACGACCTCGTAAGACGTGCATACTACAAGCAGCAGGAGGTTGTAAACTACGTGAACAACCAGAACCGCAACGCATCTTATTACGACAGTTCTACTCATGAATACAAGCTCAGCGAAGACTATGTAGCTCCGGGCAAGGGTGTTGCAACAGCAACAGAGAAGAACCTGCTGCTGCCCTACTCTGACACCGACCAGAACCGCAACCCGTATCTCAAGAGCGACGCCAACGGCAACATACAGACCGTTCCTTATGAGTTCGGAGAGCGTGAGGTTTCAGAAGAAAGCCTGTTCAACTAAAATTATCAGCAAAACAAAATAAAAACGGAATTTCATTATGAAAATGTTTAAAAATATATGGCTTTTATGCCTCGCATTCGTTACAGCCGGACTGGTATCATGCAACGATGACGACGATGCGATAGACAGCGCACCCATAAGCGTGCTGCAAGTATATCTTGAAGATGCCGAAGCCACGGTAAAAGACCGCCCCGTAGAATTTGCCCGCCTTGGCCAGACCATACGCATATCAGGTTCTGGATTCAGAGGCATGCAGAAGGTATACATCAACGGCTTTGACACTTACTTCAACAATGCCTACGTTACAGACAACAACCTGATACTGAGTATCGACACAGACACTCCCGTATCAGACGCTCCAGACAGCGTGCGCAACACGATACGCTTCGTGAAGAGAGGCACTGAATATGTCTACACCTTCACAATACGTGCCGCATCTCCCTCGATAACCAGCATCGACAACACGCTGCCTATGCCGGGCGAGACGGTTACAGTGTACGGAGCCAACCTTCAGGAGACTTCAAAGGTTACACTGCCCGACGGAACAGAGATAACAGGAAACGCAATAACCAATGCTCCTGAAGATGAAGACGGCGAATGGTTCTCATTCGTAATGCCTCACAGCATTCAGGGCTACGGCGCCATAACAATAGAGTGTGCCAACGGAACAGCCAAGTCGGCAGAATACTTCAACAACGACAAATGTATGGTGCTCAACTTCGACGGCGAAGGCAGCCAGGGCTTCTGGAGCTGGAGCGAGACAGGCAGCATGCTCGGAAGCGAAGACGTGGTTGACGACCCGCTCAACAGCGGCCGCGGCAAGGTGATCGACTTTGTGCCCTCACGCCTGCTGAGCAACGGCATCGCAGCCGGCAAGAGCCGCGCAACAGAATGCTGGACAGCCGGCAACGACGACCCGATGGACGACTGGAGCCGCATGTACTCTGTAATACCCGACACAACACTGCTCACCGACGTAGCCTTCCAGTTTGACATCTACGTTCCTGAAGCATGGGTAGGCACAGGCCACATACAGCTCTGCCTCATGAACAACTTCAACTTCGGCGGTATAGGTTCTGACGATGATGCCGACGGCAAGCAGACAGCCTTCTACTGCCCTTGGATACAGGACGGCAAGGCCATTCCGTTCAAGACAGCCGGATGGCAGACTGTTACAATACCGTTCAGCGAGTTCAAGAAATATGCAAGCGAGATTGAAGAAGGCAAGTCGCCCACATTCAGAGAAGTTGTTGAAGACCGCAATGCAGCCACATACCGCAACTTCGGAATGGGCTTTGTCAACACCGACTTCGTGTTCGACGGTCTTAGCGTAACAGCCACAATCTTCAAGCAGCACATCTACATCGACAACTGGCGTGTAGTGCCCTGCAAGAGCGAAGTAATATCAGACTTCCCCGACGAAGAAGAATAAACAATACACCGCCTGCTCCGGTGCGAACAAAAACACCGGAGCAGAATAAAAAAAACAAAACAACAAAAAAGTAATATCATGAAACTGAATAAAATAATCATACCGGTGCTGGCAGCCCCGTTACTCCTCACAGGATGCTACGACGAGAAGATGGACTGGCACACGCCGGACGGACATTATCCGGTTGTATCAGACGAGATTCCACTCTCACTCCAGGAGAAGATTGCCAACTACGACAACATCAAGGCCTACATGGCACAATATATGCCTAACGTAAAGCTCGGCCTGGGACTCGGAGCAGACAAATATATCTCTGACGACACAGCCTATGTGAACAGATGTAACGACAACTTCCAGCAGTTTGTTACAGGCAACGCCATGAAGCACGGCTCAGTTGTTCAGAACGACGGTAGCCTTAAGTTCACCACGATTGACGCATTCCTGGCAAAGGTGCCTTCAGACATTGACATATACGGCCACAACTTTATATGGCACACCCAGCAGAACCAGACATATCTGAAATCGCTCATCGCACCTACGGTGGAGGTTACTCCGGGAAGCGACATCGCCAACGTCATTCAGAACGGCGACTTCGAGAGCGGCACAAAAGACCACTGGAGCAGCTGGGGCAACAGCTCTACAACAGAGGTGCAGGAAGGTGCAGGATATGACGGAAGCTACGGACTCGTAATGGTTAACCCAAGCGATGCCGACGACTATTCGGCACAGCTGGCTTACGACCTGACCGACCCGCTCGTAGCAGGAAAGAAATACATCATAAGATTTAAGGCTAAGGCCAGCACTCCTGCCGGCACACTGCAGTTTGCCACACAGAACAGCAGCGACTACTCTGGCGAGGGATACCACTCATTCAGCGTAGGCACAGAATGGACAACATGTGAGTATGACTATACCTGCACAAAGGACAACCTGAACCGAGTGCTCATCAACTTCGGCAAGGTGGCAGGAACCTACTACATCGACGACGTTGAGTTCGGCGAGGAAATAGGCGGATCGGCATCAGCTAAGCGCGGCCCTGCAAAGGCTTCGTCTGTAACCTACAAGTTCAAGACACCTGAAGAGAAGAAGGCAGCCCTGCTCGGAGCTATGGAGAGCTGGATTAAGGGCATGGCAGAACATCTGGGCAACAGAATAAGCGGATGGGACGTAATAAACGAACCTATAACCGACGGCACACCTAAATGGCGCGGCATAGATGGCAACTTCAGCGAAGGCGACAGCGAGCCTGTTGAAGATCCTGAAAGCGGCTTCAACCTCAACTGGGAGTCAGGCCACTTCTACTGGGGCTACTACATCGGCAAGGAATATGCTACAAAGGCATTTGAACTTGCACGCAAATACGCTCCAAACGCCAAACTCTATGTAAACGACTACAACCTGGAGACAAGTCCGGCAAAACTGGCAGAGCTCATCAACTTCGTAAAATACATCGACGAGAACGGAAGCGTAAAGGTTGACGGTATCGGCACACAGATGCACGTAGACGGCAAGTCGATAACCAAAGAGCAGATTGACGCAATGTTCCAGACTCTTGCAGCTACAGGCAAACTGATAAGGATAAGCGAGCTCGACGTAAGAATCGGCACGACATCGCCTACAGCCGACGACCTGCAGACACAGTCGGACGTATATCAGATGATCATCGAATCATACAAGGCAAACATACCTGAGGCACAGCAGGGCGGAATAACACTGTGGACTCTCTCTGATGCTGCCGACGAGCACACTTACTGGTATCCTGACGACGCACCAAACATCTTTGACAAGAACTATGCCCGCAAGACAGCCTACAAGGGTGTATGCGACGGTATAGCAGGCAAGGACATAAGCGAGGACTTCACAGGAGACATGTGGATGAACGGAAAATAATAATTCTGATACAGCGATTTATCTTATCAATAAGGTGCATAGGCTATCGGCCGTGCACCTTATTATTTTTATATACACTGCCGCCAATCGGGCAAAGATATACCGCCTTAGGCTTTCTGCAAGCCGGCATCATGCCCGTATGACCATTTGCCATAGACAAAAGAAAGGGCTAAATCAGGCTCGCATCAGGCGCACTACGCCCTATCGGCCACCAGTCTTCATTCTGCCGGCCACGTCGCCACATCATAACACGGCTTAGTCTTTTTGCCTTGCGCCAGCATCACGCCACCTGCCATTCTTAACAATGCCCGCCATCCCCCGGCCGTTCATCATGATTCGCGGGTAAGAAGCCTGCAAAAATCAAAGCAACACAAGGCAAAACATGGATAGATTATGATGTCAGGACAAGAATAAGAACAGGCGTTGAAGACGGTAAAAAATCAGGACATTATATTTTTTCATTACAGAAAGCCAATATATAATATAAGTTAAACGGGAACAATAAAATCCACCATTCTATTAACTATTGTTCACAATATGCACACATAAAACATGCAAAAACAATGGTTTTGCCATGCTAAAAGCACCGGTTTTGAAGCAAAAAAGCATCACTTTTAAGTAAAAAACATGCCACTTTTGACCCGTAAACGGCATAGTAATATTATTTAACACATACACAGCAAAGCCAAAATGGAACTAAAACACATAATATCAGCCACTTACACAAAACGCTAAATTTTGCGCCATCTATGGTCAAAAATCCGGTTTCATGATGAACACCGCCATTCTGGAAGCGTTAACCGTTCGGATTTTACGAAAAATACTTACAGCGTGTCTGTATGTCATCCATTATTTTCAAGACCCAAATATATGCAGCCAGACAATACAGCAAACAGCAAAGCAAGAATAAGCATACACGCCCTTAATAAGCCACAGCCGAAAGGCATTAAATATAAAATGCATGACAACGCTTCTATCTGCCGTCAGGATTCATCAAAAGATTGTCTTATACTGAGCTGACTACCATTTGCCTTCTCATGAAATTAGCTGACTTGTCAAAAAAAGCAGGCAGCAATACAGCAACAGAAAAATAATATGACGGCAGAAAAATTAAGTCTACTTTAAGATTAAAAAACATATGCAGCAGCATCACCTATCGGTGATAAATACAACATGAAAAACATGTACAAGGCAAACCGGCAAAGACTGACCGATATACCGTATGCCCATAACCCAACTGATGTAAATAAAAATCTGTTTTCACTAAAAACATTCCAACAGCAAAAGCATGCCGCAAAAACATGAAAGAAGTATGCCGTTGAGAAAACGGCAACGGCAAAAATTAGAAATATAGCGCTCAAATATTTTAAAAAAAATATGTTACAATTTCAGAAAAAACATGACAGACTTAGAACAAAATATAAAACTAAGGATAAAAACACATTAAATATTTTTTCACTAAAAACTTAATTCGCACGAAAATCAGGCTGAAACGTCAAAACATACACACCGAAAAACCTTGCATGCATCAAAAACCTTTGTACTATGATTTTTGATACAAAAAACCATAAAATAGAAATATTCAGACCATTTTAACAGAAGAAACGTGCCTTAAACCATGTAAAACGTCTAAATATAAGCTCTTTTTGCTTATATGAGACGTAGAAAAACGCGGATGAAACATTAAGAAACGTTGATGAAACATTAAGAAATACATTTATAAATATTAATTTATATTTTGCGACGTAGAAAACTTTATAAAAAATACTATAAAAAAACTTACATCACCACGTAACAAAAATACCATAAAAAACAAAGCAAAAATACTTGAAACAAATATTAATGAGACACAAATGTCATGGCACAAGGCATACAGCCGGCCATAAAGACAAGGAAAAGAAAGCCAATATATAATAATGTAGAATAAGCATAATTCTGAAAACTTAAAAAAAAAATAATACTTTAAATTAATGTTTAACTTTGATAACTCAAAAGACTATGGATTACTTTAAATCTAGACAAAATCTAAGAGGAATCGTGCTGGCACTCGGAATAGCCTGCACAGCTTCCAATGCTTTTGCGGTATCACTTGCAACACCTCCAGAGAATGCCGGGGCTAACACAGCCATGGCCGTACAACAGAAAATTACTGTAACAGGTAACGTAAGCGATGCTACAGGTCCGTTGGTTGGAGCAACCATCAAGATTAAGGGCACGTCAACAGGTGTTGTAGCCGACATTGACGGTAACTTCAAGATTTCTGCCGGTCCAAACGACGTTCTTGAAGTGTCATACATCGGATATATCACACAGGACGTAAAAATCAACAACAAGTCGAAACTGACCATCGTACTCGAAGAAGAGAAACACTCGCTCAACGAGGTTGTGGTTATCGGTTACGGTACACAGAGACGTGAGGCCGTAACAGGTTCTGTTGCCAACGTAAGCGGCGACGAGCTCAACCAGATTGCAGCCACCAACGCCGCACAGGCCCTGCAGGGACGTGTTGCCGGTGTGCTCATGACACAGACATCTTCAAAGCCTGGTGCTGAAATGCAGATCCGTATCCGCGGTCAGCGCTCGCTCAACGCCAGCAACGACCCGCTGATTGTGCTCGACGGTATTCCGTTCATGGGTCAGCTCTCTGATATCAACCCTGGCGACATCAAGTCGATGGATATTCTGAAGGACGCTTCGGCAACAGCCATCTATGGTAGCCGCGGTGCCAACGGTGTTATCCTCATCACAACCGTAAAGGGTATGCAGGGTTCACCTGCCAAGGTAAGCTACAACGCATACATCGGTTTCAAGACCGTGTTCCACAAATATCCTATGATGAGCGGAAAGAAATATGCCGAGATGCGTAAGTATGCCGGCCTGTATACAAACTCTCTCGACGAGAGCGACGACACAGACACCGACTGGCAGGATCTGTTCTACCGCACAGGTATCACCCACAGCCACGACGTAAGCATACAGGGCGGAACTCAGGGCGGAAGCTACAGCTTCGGCGCAGGCTACTATCACGACGAGGCTGTCATCCCGACACAGGGCTACGACCGTATATCTATCAGAGGTAACTTCGACCAGAGCGTGGGCAAGTATTTCCGCTTCGGTCTTTCTACCAACACCAGCTACCGCGAGACAAAGGGCAGCAACATCAGCATCTACAACGTGCTGTCTATGAGCCCTCTTGCATCTCCTTATGATGAGAACGGCAACCTGAAGCGCACGGTGCGCATGCCTCTCGACGAGACATTCGTGCTGACAAAGAGCGTAGCTGAAGACCTTAAGGACGTATGGCTCAACGAGGACAAGGGTCTTGGTTCATACAACACCATGTTCGCTGAAGTTAAATGTCCGTGGATCGAGGGTCTGAGCTATCGCGTAAACGTAGGTTTGAACTACCGTACAGCAAAGAACGGTGTGTTCACAGGCACAGGTGTAAACAACACCAACCCCGACGCCATCAACAGTGCTTCTGTACAGCAGGACGTAACAAGAAACTGGGTTGTAGAAAACCTCTTGACTTACGACCGCACATTTGCTGAGAAGCACCACGTTAACTTCACAGGCCTCTACTCTGCCGAGCAGACTACATTCGAGCGTACATACATGTCAGGCCGCGGCATCCCGGCTGAATACTTCCAGTATTACAATATCGGTTCTGCAACAGACGAGGTTTCTGTCAATCCCAACAACCAGAACTACTGGCAGAGCGGACTTATGTCATGGATGGGCCGTATCATGTATACATACGACAACAAGTATATGATTTCTGCCGCAGTACGTGCCGACGCTTCTTCACGTCTGGCCAAAGGTCATCAGTGGCACACATATCCTGCCGTATCAGTAGGTTGGAACATCTCACGCGAGAAGTTCATGCAGAAGTTCGACTGGCTCGACAACCTGAAGCTGCGCGTTGGTTATGGTGAAACATCTAACCAGAGTATCGACCCGTATTCTACACTCGGCGCACTCAGCACACGTCCTTACAACTTCGGTCCTGCAAGCACAGGATTCCTCCGCGGATACTATGTTTCTACACTGCCTAACGAGGAACTCGGATGGGAGTATTCATCTACATGGAACTTCGGTCTTGACTTCTCACTCTTCGGCGGCCGACTCAGCGGTACGATGGAGTACTACGTACAGAACACCAACGACCTTCTGCTGAGCGTATCTCTGCCGGCTACATCAGGTGTGGGCAGCTATATGGCCAACATCGGTAAGACACGCAACAAGGGATTCGAAATGAGCTTGAACGGTGTCATCATCGACAACAAGAACGGATGGACATGGGATGCAGGCGTAAACTTCTACGTAAACCACAACGAACTTGTTGAACTTGCTTCAGGTGCAACTGAAGATGTGGGCAACCGCTGGTTCGTAGGTCATCCTATCGACGTTATCTATGACTACAAGAAGATTGGCTTGTGGCAGGAAGGCGACCCGTATCTCAACATTCTTGAACCGGGCGGAAACGTAGGTATGATCAAGGTTGAATATACAGGCGACTACAACGAGGACGGAACTCCTACACGTCAGATCAACCAGGAAGACATGCAGGTTATCGACATGGAACCTGACCTCATCGGTGGTTTCAACACAACAGTAGGCTACAAGGGCTTCGACTTCACTGTAATCGGTGCATTCCAGATTGGCGGTACACTCATCAGTACACTCCACTCTTCTAACGGTTACCTCAACATGTTGTCAGGACGCCGCGGACAGATCGACGTTGACTACTGGACAGAGGACAACACTGACGCAAAATACCCGAAACCGGGCGGCATAATGTCAAGCGACAATCCTAAGTACGGAAGCACACTCGGATACTTCGATGCTGGCTATCTGAAAGTACGTGCCATCACTCTCGGCTACGACTTTGCCAAGCTGAAGGCTGTCAAGAACTTCGGCATCAGCAAGCTGCGTGCTTACTTCACAGTGCAGAATCCGTTCGTACTGTTCTCTCCGTTCACAAACGAGTGCGGTCTTGACCCGGAGACGAATACCATGAGTAACGATAACAGCACTATGGCTGTAACAATGGAAGGCTACACAGGATCACACAAACTTCCGGTTGTCGGCTATAACACTCCTGCCACACGTAATTTCTTATTTGGTATAAATCTGACTTTCTAAAAAACAAATAACCATGAATACGCTTTTAATAAAAATAAGGAACCTCGGAATAGCATCGTTAGGATTACTGATGCTCGGTTCATGCTCTGATATCCTTGACGAGCAGCCTCGTACTAAGTACGATCCAAGTTTCTTCGGAACAGAAGAAGGAATAGAAGGCGGTCTGACCGCACTCTATTCACATCTGAGAGACACATACGGATACGCTTACTACTACAACATCTGCGAAACAGGTACCGACGAATACACCTACGGCCACGACGCTGACGGCAACTTCAAGGATGCCGACCTCTCAGGAGTGGGCTCACTGACATCACAGTCATGCCGCGCAGACGCTTTGTGGAACAACGTGTTCACATACATCAACTCTGCCAGCGGCATCATCGAGAACGGTATGGCTTCAGGCATGGACGAAAGCCTTATCAGCGAGGCAAGATTCTTCCGTGCATTCGACTACTTCCGCCTCGTTCAGACATTCGGCGGTGTGCCACTCGACCTCGGAGCAGGCGAACTTAAGTTCAACACATCTCCTTCTCGCGTTTCAAAGCGCAACACTGTGCCTGAGGTTTACACAAAGGCCATATTCCCCGACCTCATCACTGCAGTAACCAATCTGCCGGAAACAGGACGCGTAACTGGCGGACTTACAAAGACTGCTGCACGTCTGGTGCTGGCTCAGGCTTATCTGACCTACGGATGGTGGCTTCAGAATCCTAACAACATCCCGACATACCCTGTATGCGACCGCGTTGACCCGGACGGCCACGACGCACAGTGGTATTTCCAGAAGGCTTACGACATTGCACTCGAGGGAATACAGAACCCTGGCCCGTTTGCACTGCAGCCTACATTCTATGACGTAAACGTAGGTTCAAACGACCGCAACAACGAAATGGTGCTCTATGCTGACCACACTGAAAACAGCGAAGAGTTCAACGGCGGTTCGCTCAGCTACGGAAGCGGAAGCGCTCCTGACAACTTTGCAGGCTGGATGGTTACATGGAACTATCCTAACATGACAGCCACAAGAGCTGACAATGGTGCCAAGTTCACTCCGGTGCTCCGTGCTGCAACTCAGAATCTCGGACGTCCTTGGACACGTATGGCTCCTCCGCAGGAAGTATTCTATAATACATTTGCCGACAAGACTCACGACTCTCGCTACGACGGTACATTTACAACCGTATTGCGCGCTAACTGGAATCTCGACCAGGCAAACTACGGAACACTGACACATGCAAAGAACGCCAACGACTCACTTATCAGCGTAGGAGATGCCGTACTCTCATTCCTCGACAGCGATGTTGCAGATCAATCTAAGATTAAATATGTAACAGACAACTCTGTTGGCGGAGGCGTTATGGAAGGACGCGCTGACTATGTGGTTGAACCTAAAGCCATAAGCCGTCTGAAATATCCTATTCTGTGGAAACTTGGTCCGTATCGTACAGACAACAACGGAACAGTTGGTCAGCCTAATGCAGCCAGCACACGTCCGTTCCCGATTCTGAAGTTCTCTGAGCTCTACTTCGCAGCAGCAGAGGCAGCAGTTAAGGGTGCAGCAACACAGCCGGGCTATTCAGCACGCGACCTGATAAACGTTATCCGTGCACGTGCAGGTAAATGGAGCTTCAGCAATGCAAAGAACGACTATTATGTAGCCGACTTCAGCAAAGAGATGACAGATGCCACTCCGCAGGAAATCACAATCGACTACATTCTCGATGAGCTGAGCCGCGAATACTTCGGCGAAGGTCACCGCTGGTTCGACCTCGTTCGTACACAGACATGGGCTGAGCGCGCTGGCACTTATACAATCGCCGGCATGAACGCTACAGACGTTACACCACAGACATATACAAGAACCATCAATAAGGAGCACTATCTTCGTCCTATTCCACAGAGCCAGCTCGACGCTATGGAAATGACAGAAGAAGAGAAGGCTGAATTCCAGAATCCTGGATATTGATGAGTCTTTATCCCCAAATCTGCATGTAAGCACTACATAACAGGTAAAGTGTTTCTACAGGTTTTTATTTATGGTAAAGTTAGGAAGGAGATATGCCGTGTTGGCATATCTCCTTTTATTTTTTCATTTCATCAGCAATATGCCGGCGTCCACATTTACAGAAAGCTACCGATTAACCTATGGCAGGAAAAGCTGCCTGCAACAAACGAAACTCAACAATCCATTCCGCCACAATGTAAACACAAAAGCTTTATTCCACACCCAATATATAATGGAACCTTCAATGGCACTTTGCCTTGTTTATCAAAAAATGAAGTAGAAAAACATTATTAACGGCTAACACAATCACAAATAGGTCTCAAATAAATAGTACAAAACAGGCCATGGCACGTCTGTAAAATAATTATGAAACGTTTATTTATTACATTATTAATATTAACGGCAGGAATTATTGTTCCTGAATCGGTTTTAGCGCAACAGCGCTATCAAATCGGAGTGTGTGACTGGATGGTGCTGAAGCGCCAGAAACTGGGCGAGTTTAAGCTGGCCAAAGAACTGGGATGCGACGGCATAGAAATGGACATGGGAGGCCTGGGCGTGCGCAACTCGTTCGACAACAAGATGCGCGACCCCAAGATGGTGAAGCTCTTCAACCACACGGCCGACAGTTTCGGCATAAAGGTTGGAGCCGTTGCAATGTCCGGCTTCTACGGACAAAGTTTTGCAAAGAAAGAGAGCTGGCGCTGGCTGATACAAGACTGTCTCAACACGATGGACGCCATGGGAGCCAACGTGGCATTTCTGCCCCTTGGAGGATGCGGCAACAACTGGACCGACTCACTGCCGCTGCGCCAGCAGATAGTGTGGCGTCTGCACGAAATTGGCGAGATGGCCAAAGCTCGCGGCAAAGTGATCGGAATAGACACCCCGCTCGATGCTGAAGGCAACATAAAGCTGCTTGATGAGATAAATTCAGAAGGAATTAAGATATTCTACAAATTCCAGACAGCTATAGAAAACAAAAGAAACATAGCAAAAGAAATACAAAAACTCGGCAAAGACCGCATCTGTGCCATACACGCAAGCAACACGGACGGTGTGTGGCTCAGAAACGACAAGGCTGTAAACATGAAAAAGATAAAAAAGGCCCTCGACAAGGCAGGATGGTCTGGCTGGCTCTTCGTTGAACGCAGCCGCGACGTAAATCAAGTTCGCAACGTAAAGAAAAACTATGGCGAAAATGTTAAATACTTAAAAGAGATAATGCAATGAAAAAAATTTTAACTATTTTTGTATCGCTTATAACATTCGGAACAAATTACGCTCAAACAATCCAGTTAAACTCTAACGGCCGCGACCAGAACTATGTTAACACCATTCTGGGAAGAGCGCAGAAAGTAACTGACGCATTGAACATAACCGGAACAGACAAGGGCGAACAAGTCAGAAACATTGTTGCAAACAGATATTTTATTCTTAATGACATTTACGAAGAAAGAGACAGCCTGAAGAAAGTTGCTTCTTCACTTGCCGGCGACGACAAGAAACTCGCACAGAACTTCGCAGAAAGTCAGAAAGACCAGAAACTTTACCGTTCACATGCAGGATTTATTGCCGACTTGTCTTTGTTCCTTGACGATGCTCAGATCGAGACAGTTAAGGACGTGATGACCTACAACGTCGTAAAGGTTACATACGACGCTCAGTGTGACATGATTCCTACTCTGAAAGATGAAGAGAAGAAGCAGATTCTGGCATGGCTTAAAGAGGCACGCGAATATGCCATAGATGCAGAAAGCTCTAAGAAGAAGCACGAAACCTTCGGAAAATACAAAGGAAGAATCAACAACTACCTAAGCAAGCGCGGATATAATCTGCAGAAAGAGCGTGAAGAATGGGCTAAACGCGTTAAGGCACGCGGAGGCACACTGTAACGCATCTAAAAAACATTTATACCTCGAAGATATATAATGAAAAAATCTATTCTGATAAATATTCTGATTTCTGCAGCCGCAGCCACACCGGTCATGGCACAGCAGAATGGCATAACAGACACACGCAACAGCAAGTATGCCATAATAAACTCCACCCCTATAAGCGCCGTAAAATGGACAGGCGGCTTCTGGGGTGAGCGCTTTGGCGTGTTCAGCGGCACTTCGCTGCAGAGCATGTGGGAGACATGGAAGTCAGACAAAGGCCACAGTTACAACAACTTCATGATTGCAGCCGGCGAGAAGAAAGGCAAGCGCCACGGACCTCCGTTCCACGACGGCGACATGTATAAGTGGCTCGAGGCCGTAGCTGCAGTATATGCAGTCAACAAAGACCCTGAACTTGAGAAGATAATGGACCGCGTGATAGAGCTTATAGCAAAAGCCCAGCGTCCGGACGGCTATCTGCACACACCTGTGGTAATAGCTGAAATCAACAAGAAGGCACTTCAGGACGAAGAGAAAGAGAATGAGACCATTGGCACAAAAGTAGGCACAAGCAAGGACGGCCGCTTCGGCAATCCGCTCAACTTTGAGGCCTACAATCTGGGACATCTCATCACTGCCGGAATTATCCACCACCGCGCAACAGGCAAGACCACTCTGCTCGACTGCGCGATAAAGGCTGCCGACTGCCTGTATGACTTCTACATGAATCCGTCAGCCGACGCACTCGAGAAAGGAGTAATCTGCCCCTCACACTATATGGCCATAACCGAAATTTACCGTGAGACAGGCAATCCGAAATATCTCGAGCTGTCGAAACAGCTGATAAACATACGCGACAGCGTAAAGAACGGCACAGACGACAACCAGGACCGCATACCGTTCCGCCAGCAGTACAACGCCATGGGACATTCGGTCAGAGCCAACTATCTGTATGCCGGCGTTGCCGACCTTTATGTTGAGGACGGCGAGGCACAGCTGAAAAAAAACCTCGACTCAATATGGAACGACATCGTCTACCGCAAGATGTATATCAACGGAGCCTGCGGCGCACTGTATGACGGCACTTCGCCCGACGGTACTGAATATAAACCAGACCTTATACAAAAAGTACACCAGAGCTACGGCCGCCCATATCAGCTGCCCCACTCTACCGCACACAACGAAACCTGCGCCAACATTGGCAACATGCTGCTCAACTGGCGTCTGTTCCAGAACACAGCAGACGCAAAATACACTGACCTGGTGGAAAACTGCCTGTTCAACAGCATTTTGTGCGGCATAAGTCTTGACGGCAAGAAATATTTCTACACCAACCCGCTGAGAATGTCAGACGAGCTGCCGTATAAGCTGCGCTGGCCCAAAGAGCGTACAGAATACATCAGCTGTTTCTGCTGTCCGCCGAACACGCTGCGCACACTCTGCGAGGCTCAGGACTATGCTTACAGCGTAGGCAAAAAAGAGATTTACGTTAATCTGTATGGCGCAAACACCCTTACCACAAAGCTTGACGGAATAGGCGACATAACTCTAACACAGGAAACCGATTATCCGTGGAACGGAAGCATCGCCCTCAACGTGACAAAGCTGAAAGGCAAAAAAGATTTCACGCTGAAGCTGAGAATTCCGGCATGGTGCAATGACGCCAAGATAACTGTAAACGGCGAAGCTGTTAACACTGATATCAAGAGTGAATCGTATGCTGCAATTACACGCACTTGGAAAAAAGGCGACGTTGTAAGACTCGAAATGCCTATGGAGACAAAGCTCGTTGAGGCAAATCCGCTGGTTGAAGAGTGCCGCGGCCAAGTGGTTGTACAGCGCGGACCTATTATATACTGTCTCGAGAGCAACGACCTCAACGGCGTTGACATTGACAACATAGCCATACCGGTAGACGCAAAGTTTGTGCCCGTAGAGACAAACATAGAAGGAAGCCGCATCATGGCGCTTGAGACAGAAGCCGTAAACCGCAGCGAGAAGTCATGGAACAACACTCTTTACAGAGAAGTGAGCAAAGACAAGAATAAAGTGAAAATACGCCTTATACCCTATTATGCATGGGGCAACAGAGGCAAGAGCGAAATGACAGTATGGATACCCGCAGAATATTAATAACACTAATATCCGCAGCTTTTGCCGGAATAAACATCTATGCGACCGACTTGATTGTCAAGCCGGGCGCATATGCTATAGAGAAAGCCTTGCAGCAGGCCAGAGAAGAAAGACGCATGAACAACGCAAAGGACATAACCATACGTCTGGCGGAAGGCACATACAGCCTTAATCAGCCCATCGTTGTAAGACCCGAAGACAACGGCACACGCATTGTTGCCGACGGCAATGTGACGATAAGCGGTGGCGTAAGGATAACCAACTGGCACAAGCAAGGCAAGATGTACGTGGCCGACGTGCCCGACTTCAACGGCCGTCCGCTTGAGTTCAGGCAGATGTGGGTAAACGGCAAGAAAGCCATACGCGCACGTGATGTTGAAGACTTCAGCGACATGTTCAGAATAAGAAGTCTCGACAAGGCAAAAGAAACAATATACGTACCGGCAAAGGCCGTGAAGAAAATAGTGAACGCCAAGTATGCTGAAATGGTGCTTCATGAAATGTGGTGTGTGGCCAATCTGCGCATAAAGTCGGTTAAGATAGCCGGCGACAGTGCTGAAGTGACATTCCATCAGCCCGAAAGTCACATCCACTTCATGCACCCTTGGCCATCGCCAATGGTTACATCAGACGGGCGCAACTCGGCCTTCTATCTCACTAACGCTAAGGAACTGCTCGACAGCGAAGGCGAATGGTATCTCGATGCCAAAGCATCTAAGCTATACTACATTCCCCGCAAAGGCGAAAACATGAACACGGCCGAGGTGATTGTGCCTGCAGTGGAAACTCTGCTGAAAGTGGAAGGCACGCCCGACAATCCCGTAAAAGACGTAACTTTTGAAGGCATAACATTCAGCTATGCAACATGGATGCGCCCGTCTATAAGCGGACACGCCCCACTTCAGGCCGGTATGTACATGACTGAGGCCTACAAGCTCAGACCGAAGATGATACGTCCCAACGGCGACCACAAACTAGACAACCAGGGATGGGTGGGACGTCCGGCAGCGGCAGTAAGCCTCAACTGTGCCGAAAACGTGTCATTCACAAAGTGCAGCTTTGAGCACAATGCATCAACAGGTCTCGACTATCATACATATATAAAAGGTGGAACCGTTGACCGCTGCAAGTTCAGCGACATGGGAGGCAACGGCATTTTGGCCGGAAGCTTCGGTCCGGAGGCTCACGAGGCCCATCTTCCTTATGATCCATCAGACCGCAGGATTATATGCACAGACCTGAACATAACCAATAACCTCATAACAAATGTGTCGAACGAAGACTGGGGATGCGTGGGCATAGGTGCTGGTTTTGTGAAAAACATAAAGATATGCCACAACGAAATCAGCGAAGTGTCATACACAGGCATCAGCATGGGATGGGGCTGGAATCAGCAAGTATGCTCTATGTCTAACAACCTGATTAAAGGCAACCTCATCCATCATTATGCCAAGCACATGTATGATACAGCCGGAATCTATACTCTCGGCTCTCAGCCTCACTCGTTTATCGAAGAAAATGTAGTGAGAGACATCTACTCGCCGAGCTATGCACACGACCCGAACCACTGGTTCTATCTGTATACCGACGAAGGCTCTTCTTACATAACCGTAAGAAACAACTGGACTCCGAGCGAGAAATATCTGAAAAACGCCAACGGACCCGGCAACACATGGGAGAACAACGGCCCGAACGTGGCCGACAGCATAAAGGCAAATGCAGGTATTATGGCTGAATAACAGGCCATAATACCTTTAAACGAATTAATCAGTAAAACAAATAAACGAATCTATTTACAAATCTAATAATATGGGAAAAAGTAAAGGAAGCTTAAAAAGCACCATAGCCGTGTCGCTGACAAACTATCTCGACGCGGGAGCAATAGTGGCCGGAGCCAGCGGCCTGACGCTTTGGCAGAATTATCTCGACCTCAGCGAAGCTCATTTAGGATGGCTCAATGCCATAAGCGCCAACTGCCTCGGTGCAGCAATAGGAGCGATAATAGGAGGATTTCTCGCAGACAAATACGGACGCAAGGCCATCTACACATATAACATGCTAGTGTATATGCTCGGCGTGGCAATAATCATGTTGGCCGTCAACTTCCCCATTCTGCTTTTAGGTTTTCTCGTAACAGGTATATCTGTCGGCGTAGGCGTACCGGCATCATGGACTTATATTTCAGAAAGTTCTGAGACGGCAAACCGCGGACGCAACATCTGCATATCACAGATGGCATGGGGCATCGGCCCTCTTATCATTCTTATCATCGGAACATTGCTGGCACCGGCAACAGGAGGAGCAGGCGACACCGGAGGAGTGCTGTTTCCTTTTGTTGAATACGTGGCCAACCTCATAACAGGCGGCGAGGCACAGGGCGCGGCACTAAACGTGTTCAGTTCACGCATCGTGTTCGCATCTCTCTTCATCGTTGCTTTCATAGCATGGCAGCTGCAACGCCGTCTCGACGAAAGCGCAGAATGGAAAGCTGCAAAGGCTGCTGAAGCAAAAGACGACACAAAGAAACACGGAGTGTTCTCTTCATTTGGCGAACTCTTCTCAAACAAGGTTTGCGTGCGCTCTATGCTGTTCTTGGCAGGAATGTATCTCACATGGAACCTTGTATGTTCTGTCATGGGGTTCTTCCAGCCGCACATATATGAGACGGCAGGCGGTCTCAGCAACGAGATGGCAAACATGTTTGCTGCCGGACAGTGGGTGGTCATCATCATCATGACATTTGTCTGCTCGCTGATTATCGACCGTGTCAACCAGCGCATGCTCTTTGCCATAGGCGTAAGCATGGGTGTTTTGGCTTGGTTGATTATTGTAACTATAGGCATCACCAGCATGACTGGTCTCGTTGTGTTCACACTTTTGTGGGCAATCCAGGCCGGAATATCCGTACAGACATTCTATGCACTATGGGCATCAGAGCTGTTCCCTGCCAAATACAGGGCAGCGGCACAGGGCATCATGTTCTTCATCGTAAGAGGCGTATCAGCCGTATGGGGACTCTACTTTGTTCACATCTACGGCAAGAACGGCGAAGGCTTCACCATCGCAGGATATATAATGATGGCATTCTTCATAATATCCCTCATCATAGGCACTGTGTGGGCACCTAAGACACAGGGCAAAACACTTGAACAAATAACAAAAGAAAGATATGGCGACAACATATAAAGCAACATGGATATGGTATCCGGGCGACTATGAGATATGGCTCGGCAACAAAATGAACAACCGCCGCACAGACCGCGGTGCGTATTTTCCGCCGTTCTGGAAACAGGACAGCCACTATGTAACCGTAGAGTTCAGCAAGGCCGTAGACCTTACAGAAGACGAAGAACTGAAGATCGAAGCCGAAGGCTCTTACAACATAAAGATTGACGGAAAGATGCTTTTTGGCATGCCCAAGAAAATTACTTTGGCTGCAGGAAAACACCGCATAAACATCAAGGTGCACAACCAATGCACCCCGCCGGCACTTTATGTTGACGGAAAGACGGTGAAGACAGACGGCACATGGAACGTAACATTTGAGGACAAAGAGTGGATTGACGAGAGCGGCAAGGCCAGCGACACGTCATCTACAGTATATATGCCGGCAGGATTCTATAACTTTGATAACATAGAACAGCGCCCGTCACAGTTTAAACTTGAGCGCGAACGCCATGAAGCCGTGGCTGCCGACGGCAACGTATACGACTTCGGAAAAGAGACTTTCGGCTATGCCATACTGAAAGGCATAAGAGGCAACGGCACGATAAACATCTACTACGGCGAGAGCAAGGAAGAAGCCACGGACAAAGACCACTGTGAAACACTCGACAAACTTGAAGTATGCAATGGCATAGTAACTGATTTGGCTACAAACCAGACAACAGAACTCGCTGACGAATACGTGCTCGGCAACAGCAAGGCATTTAGGTTTATCTGCGTTGAGACAGAAGGATGCTCTGTAAGCGGCGTAAGCATGGACTATGAGTTTATGCCCGAAGAAGAGAAAGGAACGTTCAGATGCAACGATGAAGAACTTAACAGAATATGGGAAATCGGCGCATACACAATGCAGCTTACCACACGCGAGTTTTTCATTGACGGCATAAAGCGCGACAGATGGGTGTGGAGCGGCGACGCAACACAGAGCTATCTGATGAACTACTATCTGTTCAATGACAACGACATGGTGAAACGAACCACATGGCTGCTTGCAGGCAAGGCTCCGATAACAAGCCACATAAACACCATAATGGACTATACCTTCTTCTGGTTTAACTCTGTATACGATTATTATCTGTACAGTGGCGACCGCCATTTCCTCACACAGATATATCCTACGATGAAGACCTACATGGACTACGTGCTCGGCAGAACAGACGAAGACGGCATGGTTGAGGGTATGGACGGCGACTGGGTGTTCGTCGACTGGGCAGACAAACCCATGGACAAGCACGGACAGCTCGCCTTTGAGCAGATTCTTTTCAGAAAGTCTCTTGAGGCTATTGCTGCCGTGGCCAAACTTACCGACAACGATGAGGAAGGAAACGCATACCAGGAAAAAGCCGACGAACTTGGCAACAAACTGATGCAGTTCTTCTGGAACGACGATAAACAGGCACTCGTACACAACCGTCTTAACGGAAAGCAGGGCGAAGACGTGTTCCGCTACCCCAACATGTTCGCCATAATATTCGGCTATCTTGACGAGGAAAGACAGCAGACCGTGAAGAATTCTGTAATCCTCAACGAGGACGTTCTCAGAATAACAACACCCTACATGCGCTTCTACGAACTTGAAGCCCTGTGCATGCTGAACGAGCAGGACAAGGTTATGAAAGAGATAAAAGACTATTGGGGAGGCATGCTCAAGGAAGGTGCAACATCATTCTGGGAGAAATACAACCCTGACGAACACGGAACCGAGAAACTGGCAATGTATGGCCGTCCATACGGCAAGAGTCTCTGCCACGCATGGGGAGCAAGCCCGATATATCTGCTCGGCAAATATTATCTCGGCGTGAAGCCCACAAAGCCCGGCTATGAGGAATATACCGTCGAACCGGCTCTCGGCGGACTCGAATGGATGGAAGGCACCGTGCCGGCTCCGTTCGGCTCCATCTATGTGAAAATGGATGGCAATTCGGTTACCGTAAAGAGTGACGGCGGCCATGGAACGCTTATATTGGAAAACGGAAAAAGAAACATAGAAATACCATCAGGAAAAGAAATTACAATTAAATTATGAGAAACATTCGAAGCATAATTGCATCAGGACTGGTGATAGCATTATCGAGTTGTGGAACCTCTGTAACGAAAGTAGAACATAACCCGGCAGTGCCGCAGACAGAGTATGCGGCATCTCTGATCAACAGTTATGTGCCTTCAATGCAAAAGGGATACAAGATTAAAATCGGTGTGGCCGAAAATCCGGCTAACCTGCCGCAGGAAGGATTCACAATAAAGAGAAAAGGCAAGACAATAAACATCATCGGCAACGACGCGTCGGGTGCCATATATGGCGCTAACCGACTGCTCGAGTATTATAAGCTCAACGGCAACCTGGAAATACCCACAATCATCGTTGACGCACCCGAAATGAAAATACGCGGAGCATGCGTGGGCCTTCAGAAGACAGTATACCTGCCAGGGCACAAAGTTTACGAATATCCTTACACACCAGAGAACTTCCCTTGGTTCTACGACAAGGAGCTGTGGATAAAATATCTCGACATGCTCGCAGCAGACAACATGAACGCCGTGTTCCTGTGGAACGGCCATCCGTTTGCTTCACTTGTAAAACTTGAAGACTATCCTTTTGCCGCCGAAGTTGACGATGCCACAATGGCTAAGAACCAGGAGATGTTCTCATTCCTTACGACAGAGGCTGCAAAGCGCGGTATACGTGTAATACAGATGTTCTACAATATCATCCTGTCGAAACCATTTGCCGACCATTACGGCATCGCCACACAGGACCGCAACCGCCCCATCACTCCGCTTATCAGCGACTACACACGCAAGAGCATTTCGGCATTTATCCAGAAATACCCAAATGTAGGCTTCCTTGTATGCCTCGGCGAAGCTATGGCTACGATAGAAGACGACGTTGAATGGATGAAAAATACCATCATACCGGGCATTAAGGACGGTCTGAAAGCGTCTGGCAGAACAGATGAGCCGCCTATCATCCTGCGTTCGCACGATACAGACGGTCCACGCGTGCTGCGTGAGTCGCTTCCGCTCTACAAGAACATTTACACAATGACAAAATATACGGGCGAATCGCTCACCACATATGAGCCGGGAGGCCCATGGGGCGAGACTCAGAGACAGCTCAGCAGCGTGGCTCCGATACACATAAGCAACGTGCATATTCTTGCCAACCTCGAGCCGTGGAGATGGAGCTCGCCAGCCTTTGTCGACAAGGCGGTGAAAGCCATGCACAGAGTTCATGGCGCAAACGGTCTGCACCTTTATCCTCAGGCAAACTACTGGGACTGGCCTTACACAGCCGACAAGCTCCCCAACGGTGAGCGTCAGCTGCAGATAGACCGCGACTGGATGTGGTATTCGGCATGGGGACGCTACGCATGGAAGAGCCAGAGAGACAATGACAATGTGTATTGGCAGAAGGTTCTGGCAGACTATTACGGCACCGATACGCTCACAGCAAGACATATTCTCAAGGCTTATGACGAGAGCGGCGAGATTGCACCTAAACTTATACGCCGCTTCGGCATCACAGAGGGCAACCGCCAGTGTCTGTTGCTCGGCATGAAAGCCAGCCAGCTCGTAAATCCTTATAAGTATACGGTTTATGAGGAGTTCTACCAGAGCTGTGGCCCTGCCGGCGAAAAGCTCATTGAATATGTTGAGAAAGAATGGAAGCACGAAAAGCACGTGGGCGAACTTCCGCTCGACATAGTAGACCAGTGTGTTGAACACGGCGACAAAGCTGTGGCAGCAATAAGCAATCTCAGCGACAAGATTACAAAGAACAAAGACGAGTTTGAGCGTCTTGTGAACGACATGGAGTGCTACAAAGAGTTTGCATATTCGTTTAAATACAAGGTTCTCGGCGCACAACAGGTGCTCAACTACAAGTGGAGCAAGGATGTAGAATACCTGAAAAAGGCCGTTCCGCTGCTCGAGAAGAGTAACGAATACTATAAGAAACTGGCCGAGAGAACAAAGGACACATATCTCTACGCCAACAGCATGCAGACCTCACAGCGCCGTATACCTGTAGGCGGTGACGGAGGCAAGTTCAAGACATGGGAAGAGATGATTCCTGTTTATGAGGACGAGCTTAACAGCCTGAAAAGCAACATCGTGAAGCTTACTTCTCCGGATGATGCTAACAGCAAGAACGAGAAATATCCCAAGGCCGTAAACGCTGACGTAAAACTGATAAGCAACTACAAGACCGTTACGCTGACCAAGGGCGCCAAACTGTTTGAAAACCGCGACGAGGCTATCGATTCGCTTGCTCCTGAACTTGAAGGACTCAAGGCTCTTGTGCTCAACCGCGACACAACGCGCATCGTGGGAGGCAAGGTTGAGTTTGAGACCAGCAAACCCGTCAAGATGCTTGTAGGCTTCTTCATCGACGACCAGAACAAGTTTGCCAGTCCTCCAAAACTAGAGACCGACGCTACCGGCAACGAGTTCGGACAGGCTGAGGCGCTGATAACCAACGCCATAAGCATGTCTAACATGCCTATAGTAAACATTCATGCATATCATCTTAACCCCGGACGCCACGTGATAAACCTGCCCAAGGGCATTATAATGGTTGCCGGATTTACAGCCACAGACCTCAAGATAAGAGACGCCAAACTCAACGGCGGCAGCAACGAGGTTGACTGGCTATTCATGAAATAACACTGCTGAAGAATAATAATGGTAAAGAACATCCTGTTAGTTTTGATGCTGCTGATATGCACCGACGCAAGCGCACAGAGCCGCAGCAGACGACGCACAAAGGCAAAGCCCGTTGTGCAGACTGTCGTGAGCCAGAAAGAGATGCAGAAGGTGTATGAGGCCGCACGAACTCCGTATAAATATGGTCTGGTCGTTGCTCCCGAAAGCAACGACCGGAAAATAGACTGCCCCACCGTGTTCAGGGAAGGCAACAGCTGGTATATGACCTATGTGTGCTACAACGGCTCTAACGGCACGAACGGAAGAGGCTATGAGACGTGGCTTGCCAAGAGCGACGACCTGCTCCACTGGACCACTCTCGGACGCATACTGGCATTCGGCAGCGAGGGCTGGGACATGAACCAGCGCGGCGGTTTTCCGGCACTTATCGACTATGAATGGGGCGGCAGCTACAACATTGAGAAATTCAAGGACCGCTATTGGATGACTTACATCGGCGGACAGGGCACCGGCTACGAGGCCGTGAACGCTCCGCTGAGCATCGGTCTGGCCTCAACTAAAGAGGACATCACCAAGGCGCACCTGTGGGAAACCTACAAGAAGCCCATACTGTCGTATGACGACAAGAATGCCCAATGGTGGGAGCAGCTGACTCAATACAAGAGTACGGTGTACAGAGTAGACAAAAAGAAGTTTGGCTACCAGTTCATGATGTTCTACAATGCCGGCGGAAAAGACGCCACTCATCCAAAAGGCGAACGCATAGGCATTGCCTTCTCGAACGACATGAGGAAGTGGCACAGATACAAGGACAACCCCATATTCGCACACGACAGCGACGGAACAATAACCGGCGACGCGCAGATAGTGAAGATGGGCAACCTGTATGTAATGTTCTACTTCTCGGCCTTCAACCCTACACGCGAATATAACGCGTTCAACACCTTTGCGGCCAGCTACGACATGATTCACTGGACCGACTGGAAGGGCGAAGACCTCATTGTGCCGTCGAAGTCTTACGACGAGATGTTCGCTCACAAGAGCTCCGTGATCTACCATAACGGCGTGGTATATCACTTCTATTGTGCCGTAAACAACTCTGAACAGCGAGGCATCGCCCTGGCAACAAGCAAGCCCATGGGACAGAGCGAAGTCAGCTTCCCCAAGCCCAACGCAACGGGCAAGCGCTTTATAACGTCGCTCAACGACAACTGGGAAGTGAGCTACGGCCGCAACAAGTTCAGAACCGACATACCCTACAATCTTGACGACTATTACGGTGCGCTGCAAAAAGAACACGGCAACCTGCACGGCAGAGCCGACTTCAAGAAGTTTTTCCTTGCGCCCAACATGGAGGGCAAAGAATACTTCCTGCGCTTTGAGGGCGTAGGAACATACGCCGAAGTGACGCTCAACGGCAAGAAAATAGGCACCTACGACATTGGCCGCACGACCAAAACCATTGATATAACAAAATATGTACGCAAGGGCGACGAAAACCAGCTTGAAGTAAGGGTGAACCATCCGAAGGGCATAACCGACATGCCGTGGGTGTGCGGCGGATGCAGCTCAGAATGGGGCTTCAGCGAAGGTTCACAGCCGTTCGGCATTTACCGTCCCGTGGTACTTGAGATAACAGACAAGGTGAGGATAGAACCCTTCGGCGTGCACGTATGGAACAATGCCACGGCTGACAGCATATTCGTAGACACAGAAGTGCGCAACTACGGCACTGACACCGCTTCTGTAAGCCTGACTAGCAAGATATGCGAGCAGAACGGCAAGCAGGTGATACGCCTCACAGAGAACATAACGCTGAAACCGGGCGAGACCAAGACCATAAGACAGTCGGCTCCGATAAGCAATCCTAATCTTTGGAGCATAGAGAAGCCTTATCTCTACAAGCTCAGCAGCATTATAAAGCGCAACAACAAGGCCACCGACGACCTCGTAACTCCGTTTGGTGTAAGGACGGCAAGCTGGCCGCTGACACGCAACGACGGCGATCAGCGCTTCTATCTGAACGGCAAGCCCGTGTTTATCAACGGCGTATGCGAATACGAACACATGTTCGGACAGAGCCACGCTTTCTCCGACAGGCAGATAGACGCACGCATAAAGGAGGTGAAGAGCGCCGGATTCAACGCCTTCAGAGACGCCCATCAGCCCCACAACCTCAGATATCAGGAGCTTATCGACAAGGAGGGACTGCTGTGGTGGCCGCAGTTCTCGGCCCATATATGGTATGACACGCCACAGTTCAGGGAGAGCTTCAAGCGCCATCTTATCCAATGGGTGAAGGAGCGCCGCAACTCGCCGTCGATAATACTGTGGGGACTGCAGAACGAAAGCACCCTGCCGGCCGACTTTGCCAAGGAATGTTCTGACATAATACGCAAGCTCGACCCGACATGCGGCACCATGCGCCTGATAACGACATGCAACGGAGGCGAAGGTACAGACTGGAACGTGGTGCAGAACTGGAGCGGAACCTACGGAGGAAAGATTGAAAACTACGGCAACGAGCTGAAACAGCCCGACCAGCTGCTCAACGGCGAATATGGCGCATGGCGCACCGTGGGCAACCATACGGGCGAAAGATACACCGAGGAGAAATTCTGCGACATACTGGAGCGCAAGGCACAGCTGGCCGAGAGCGTAAAAGACAGCGTATGCGGACAGTTCCTCTGGGTGCTGCAGAGCCACGACAACCCCGGACGCCGTCAGCCCGACGAGGGCCTGCGACGCATCGACAAGGTGGGTCCGTTTAACCACAAAGGACTCTTCACCACATGGGAGCAGCCTACAGACGCCTTCTATATGTATAAGTCGCGCTATGTCAAGGCCGACGACGAACAGACCGTATATATCGTGCCTAACATCTCTGAAGACAGCGTGCGCGTATACAGCAACTGCGACTCTGTAAGACTGAGCTGCGGCAAGTGGGCAGAAACTAAGGTGAAGGCCGACACGACGTCGCTCTTCAGATGGACAGGCATAAGCCTCGACGGCGACATCATCAAGGCTACGGCATATCACAACGGCAAGGCCGTGGCCGAAGACTCGATAGCCCTGCCGTCATACAAGGACTGGGACGAAAGCATGCTGAAACCCCTGAAAGGCTACAACTATCTTTACAACATCAACTGCGGCGGCGACTCTTACACCGACAAGTTCGGCACGGTGTGGATGCAGGACAACACAAAATGGTCTAAATCATGGGGCAGCAAGTTCCCCAAGGAAGCCAGTCCGTATCAAGCCAGCCAGACATGCAACAACGGCCTTGCCGTGTCGCCTCTGTTCCGCACGTCGCGCTTCGGCCGCCACGAGCTGTCATACAGCTTCCCCGCCAAGCCGGGCAACTACCGCATAGAGCTCTATTTCATTGAGCCGTGGTATGGAGCAGGCGCAAGCGAGACAACCGACTGCGAAGGTCTGCGCCTGTTTGACGTGGGCATCAACGACAGCACGTATATCAGAAACCTCGACCTCTGGGCACAGGCAAGATATGCCAAGCCATACAAGCGCGTGGTGAACATACACAACTCTGACTACCGCATAAACATCAACTTCCCCAAGGTGAACGCCGGACAGGCCATAATATCGGCCATAGCCATAGCCACAACAGACTCTACTGCGGCTGCCGACTATCCCGAGGAGAACGAGCCGGAGATGTGGAAAAACTTTGACAGCGACATACTCACCAACACGCCCGACAGCCTGCTGCCGCCGCGCAGCAACAGCTCGATAAGCGTGGAGGGAATGATAAACAACGGAGTGATGACATGGAACTACAACGTAGGTGTGGCAAAGGTTTATGCCCTGCGCTTCCGCTACTACAACCCCGAGGCCGAGCGCACACTGCACGTGAAGATAACCGACCTCAACGGCGTGGTGTATAAGGAAGACGACATAACGTTCGTAAAGACGCCTGAAAAGAAAACCAAGAGGCGCAACACCAGCATCACCACCGGCTCGCAGACCAACGCCGGCAGCTACATAGTGACACTGAGCGGCGAAGGTATTGAGAAAATGTTGTTTGACAAACTGACTATCGAATAAAGACCGGCTCTGCCGGCTGCCAACTCAAGCCGCCACGGCATACGGCCCTACTGCTGTTGAAGGGCTGTTTTGCCGTTGCGGCAGCAACGTTTTTAATCGGATGCACAACGCACTGATTTTCAACACGTTGCAAAAGGCCGTCTTTTAGACTGCAAAAGATGCCATTTTAGACGGTAAAAGCATACCTTTTAGGATGCAAAAGGACGCCTTTTACAAAACGGCTGACATGTATCGCAAAACTTAAAAGGAAAGATACATGACAAGGACGCATGACAACGATGCACCGAAACTCGGAAAAATAACATAAAAGAAGATACAGACAAATGAGAAACATCCTGATGACAGCCACACTTGCCTTATGCTCGTGCATGGCAATGGCACAAGGCCACGACTGGGAAAACCAGTATGTGCTCTCTATAAACCGCGAACCGGCAAGGGCGGCGTTTACGCCATATCTTACTGCTCCGGGCGACATGACCATGACGCTCGACGGACAGTGGAAGTTCAACTGGACCAAGACGCCCGACATGCAGCCGGAGAATTTTTATCAGACCGACTTCAACGACAGCGGTTGGACAACGTTTCCCGTGCCGGGCGACTGGGAGATGAACGGCTACGGCACGCCTATTTATTGCAGCTCCGGCTACGTGTTCAAGATTAATCCGCCCTACGTTATGGGCGAACCCAAGCAGAAATACACTTCGTTCATAGAGCGCAACCCCACGGGCTGCTACCGCCGCACGTTCACCGTTCCGGCATCATGGAGCGGCAAGGAGGTGTATGTCCACTTCGGCTCAGTGTCGAGCGCATTCTACATTTATGTCAACGGCAAGCAGGTGGGCTACTCGCAGGGCAGCATGGAGCCGGCAGAATTCAGGCTCACGCCCTACCTCAACAGCGGCACTAACCTCATAGCGCTTAAGGTTCTGAAATATTCAGACGGCAGCTATCTCGAAGATCAGGACATGTGGCGCATCGGAGGCATACACCGCAGCGTGTATCTATATGCCACGCCGCAGATACGCATACGCGACTTTGGCGTGCGCACCATTCTCGACGACACATACACCGACGCCACACTCGTGGTTCATCCCGAACTTGAAGTCGTTGGCAGCCAGCGCGGCGAGGGCTATCACATCGAGGCGCAGCTGTATGACGCCGAGGGCAAGGCAGTGCTCGACAGCACTCTGAAAGAAGATGCCGCCACGATGCTCAACCTCGACAACAAGGCAAAGATAATGAATGCACGCAACCCGCAGCGCGGATATGCCGCCTACGGATGGCTCAAGGCAGAGGTGAAGAATCCGCATAAGTGGTCGGCAGAGACGCCTTATCTGTACACGCTCAAGCTGGCTTTGGTAGACAAGGCAGGCAACACCATAGAGCGTGCAGAGACAAAGGTGGGTTTCCGCAAACTCGAAATTAAGGACGGCCGCTTCCTCGTCAACGGCAAGCAGGTGCGCCTGCGCGGCGTAAACCGCCACGAGATGGACCCCATAACGGGCAAGGTGATGACAGAAGAGCGCATGCTGCAGGATATAATGCTGCTGAAGCAGTGCAACATTAATGCCGTGCGCACATGCCATTATCCCAACGACACGCGCTGGTATGAACTGTGCGACAAATACGGAATATACGTCATGGACGAGGCCGACATAGAGGAACACGGACTGCGCGGCAAGCTGGCAAGCGAGCCTTCGTGGGCAGCGGCCTTCATAGACCGCACACAGCGCCTCGTAATCCGCGACCGCAACTACCCCTGCGTGGTGTTCTGGTCGCTCGGCAACGAGTCGGGCTGGGGCCCCAACTTCGCGGCTACCGGCGCATGGATAAAGGAATACGACCCCACACGCTTCATTCATTACGAAGGAGCGCAGGGCCCCGACAGCAACGACCCGGCAACGGTAGACGTGATAAGCCGCTTCTATCCGCGCGTGCAGGAGGAATATCTTAACCCCGGTGTGAAGGACAACAACATGGAGCGCCCTGAGAACGCGCGCTGGGAACGCCTGCTGAGCATTGCCGAGAAGAAAGGCGACAACCGCCCCGTAGTGACGAGCGAATACGCCCACGCTATGGGTAACGCCCTCGGAAACTTCAAGGAATACTGGGACGAGATATACAGCAATCCGCGCATGCTCGGCGGTTTTATATGGGAATGGGCCGACGAAGGCATATTCAAGAAGCGCGATGACGGCAAGACTATGGTGGCATACGGCGGCGACTTCGGCGACGCGCCTAACCTCGGTGCATTCTGCGTGAAGGGCATCGTGTCGTCCGACAGACAGACAACGCCTAAATATTATGAGGTAAAGCAGGTTTATGCGCCTCTTAAACTGACGCTCGACGGCAACCGCATTAACGTTATAAAGCGCGACGAACACGTTGATATAAACAATTACCGCTTTACATGGAATATCACAGAGAACGGCAAGATAAAGAAGAAAGGCGAGCTGAAAGACTTCACGTTGCCTCAACTTAAATATTCTGACGATGCCGACGTGCGCCTCAACATAAGCGTAACGCTGAAGAACGACGCAAGCTGGGCAAAGGCAGGACATGAGATCATGCACAGCCAGTTTGTGCTCAACGACAAGCTCGCGACAGCCTTCAAGGCCGCTGAACTCAAGAAGAACAAGGATGCCGACATAGAGGCTGCAAAGCAGTGGATAGAGAACGTAAAGCCAAGATTCTTCCGTGCGCCGACCGACAACGACAAAGGCTTCGGCAACTGGATTGCAAAAGACTGGAAAAGAAACCGTCTCGACTCAGCCGAAATTGTTGAGAACGAGCCGGTGAAGGCAACGAGAAATACAGACGGAACTGTGAGCGTCAAGGCTTCTTACACCTGCAAGTACATCAAAGGTTCTATACGTACCGACTACAGCTATACCGTAGACGCAAACGGTTCGGTAGACTTTAAGGCAACATACACACCGAGCGGAGAACTGCCGCCACTGCCGTGCGTGGGCAATACCTTTGTTATGCCGGCGTCATACACTAACATCAGCTGGTATGGCATGGGCATGCAGGACACTTACCCCGACCGTCTTGAGGCAGCATGCATAGGCCGCTGGAACTCAACTGTCGACAAGCAGTATGTCCACTATCCGCGTCCGCAGGACAGCGGCAACCACGAACAGGTGGCTGAACTAATGCTGACAGACAGCAAGGGCAACGGATGGAAGGTTACGACAGAGAGCGGCAAGCCATTCTCTTTCTCTGCCCTGCCCTACTCTGACATGCAGCTCTACAACACGGCGCACGACTGCGACCTGAAGGTTGAAGACCATGTTTACCTCAACATCAACGCCGCCGTGATGGGACTTGGCAACAGCAGCTGCGGTCCCGGCGTGCTCACGAAGTATGCCATCAAGCAGCAGCCCTACTCGCTGCACCTCCGTTTCACCAAGATTAAATAAAAATACAGATATGAAAAAGATTTTAATTTCAGCACTCTCGCTCTTTGCGGCCATGACATCAATGGCCCAAAGCAGCGTCTACACGCAACGCCAGTATCTGAGCGGACGCGGAAGCGACGACATGGTGCAGTGGGACTTCTTCTGCACCGGTGGTAACAACTCGGGCAAGTGGACCAAGATTGGTGTCCCCTCTTGCTGGGAGCTTCAGGGCTTCGGCAACTATCAGTATGGCATGAAGTTCTATGGAAAGGCTTTTCCCGACGGCATTGCCGATGAGAAAGGCATGTATAAGTATGAGTTCACCTTGCCCGAAGAATGGGCAAACCATCACATCGAGCTCGTGTTCGAAGCCTCGATGACCGACACAGAGGTGAAGATAAACAAGCGTAAGGCCGGCTCTATGCACCAGGGAGCATTCTATCGCATCACCTACGACGTGAGCGACCGCGTGTTCTTCGGCAAAAAGAAGAACCTGCTTGAAGTTACCGTGAGCAAGGAGAGCACCAACGCCGGTGTGAATCTTGCCGAGCGCCGTGCCGACTACTGGAACTTCGGCGGCATCTTCCGCCCTGTGTTCATCGTCTGCAAGCCTGCCATCAACATAGAGCGCACAGCCATTGACGCCAAGGCCGACGGCACATTCAACGCCTATGTGCTGCTTAACCACACGCTCGAAGGCGCAAAGGTGAAGACCACTATCAGCGACATGAGCGGCAAGAAGGTGGCAGAGAACACCACAGACGTTAGGACAGGCGGCAACGAAGCCAACGTTTCGTTCAGCGTGAAGAGTCCTAAACTGTGGACGGCAGAAACGCCTAACCGCTATAAAGTGAGCTTCGCACTCATCGACAAGAACGGCAAGACGCTGCACATCGAGCAGGACAAATTCGGCTTCCGCACAATAGAGACAAGAGCAGGCGACGGACTTTACATCAACGGAAAGAAGGTGAACATACGTGGTGTGAACCGCCACAGCTTCTGGCCGGAGACAGGACGCACGCTAACTCCGCAGAGAAACATCGACGACGTGAAACTGATGAAGGCCATGAACATGAACGCCGTGCGCCTTTCTCACTATCCTGCCGACCCTGAGTTTTATGATGCCTGCGACAGCCTCGGCCTCTATGTGATGGACGAACTAAGCGGATGGCATGGCCATCACGAAACTATCAACGGACAGAAACTTATCCGTGAGATGGTTATACGCGACGTTAATCATCCTTCTATAATATGGTGGAGCAACGGAAACGAGAAGGGATGGAACACCGAACTTGACGGCGAGTTCCACAAATGGGACATTCAGAAGCGTCCGGTGCTGCATCCGCAGGGCAACTTCAGCGGCTATGAGACAATGCACTACCGCTCTTACGGCGAGAGTGAGGAGTATATGCGCAAGCCTGAAATATTCATGCCTACAGAGTTTCTGCATGCTCTTTATGACGGCGGAGCAGGTGCCGGACTGTATGACTACTGGGAACTTATGCGCTCATGGCCGAGATGTGCCGGAGGATTTATATGGGCACTGGTCGATGAAGGCGTTGTAAGAACCGACATGAACGGCATGATTGACAACGTTGGCAACTACGGAGCCGACGGCATAGTTGGTCCTCACCGCGAGAAGGAAGGCAGCTACTACACCGTGAAACAGATATGGAGCCCTGTTCAGGTGTCAATGCCGGACAACTTCAACGGCACTCTCAACGTTGAGAACAGATATAACTTCCTGTCGCTCAAGGGCTGCAAGTTTAATTATTCTTACGTAAAATACGACGGAGCTGAAACCAAGACAGTAAAACAGGGCACTGTAAACGGTGCCGACATAGCTGCCGACAGCAAGGGCGAAATAAAGATTCCTGCTGCTCCCGACAATGCAGATGCACTCAGCATAAAGGCGACAGACCAGTATGGTGAGGAACTTTACACATGGGTGTTCAAGCTGAAAGACGCAGACAAACTGCAGGTTAAGGCTGCAAAGGCCGGCAAACCTGTTATGAACGGCAACACTGTGAAGGCAGGAAACGTTACCTATACATTCTCAGAGACAGACGGAACACTGAGCAGCGTAACCACAGGCAAGGGCGAATATAAGTTCAACGGCGGCCCGAAATTCTTTGCTTATCGCCGCGCCGACCGCTCATTCGACCAGTTCTATAACCACGACGACCCTGAAGCAGAGAAGAAGAAGACCACCTACACCGCCTATGAAGACCAGGGAACATTTGCCGGACTGAGCTGCAAAGACGGACAGAACGACACCCTGATAGTAACAGCCGACTACAAGCTCGGCTCACTTCAGAAGGCAGAATGGCGCATCGCACCCGACGGCGGAGCACGTCTTGTTTATACATACAACTTCAACGGCGTTGTCGACCTCATGGGCGTAATGTTCAATTTGCCTGAATCTGACGTACTGAGCAAGCAATGGCTCGGCCACGGTCCTTACCGTGTATGGAAGAACAGACTGCATGGTCCGCAGCTTGGAGTATGGAGCAACGAATACAACGACCCCGTTCCGGGCGAAAGCTTCACTTATCCTGAGTTCAAGGGTTACTTTGCCGGCATACAGTGGATGAAGCTGAAGACCAAGAACGGCACAATAACCCTGCAGCCTGGCACCGACAAGGAATATGTAGGAGTTTATCAGCCGCGCGACGGACGCGACCAACTGCTCTACACACTGCCCGAAACAGGCATAAGCATGATGCAGGTGATACCGGCTGTAAGAAACAAGGTGAACACCACAGACCTCAACGGTCCTTCGGCACAGCCTGTATGGGCACGCGGAAGCTATACCGGAGAAGTAACCTTACACTTTGAATAATGATGAAAAAACTCTTTTCGATAATACTTGCGTTCGCCACTTGCGCAAACGCGTTCTCACATAAAGCCATTCAGGAGTCCGCTCCTGAATGGTATAAACGTTTCATGGCCCCTGCCCCAGAGACTTATCCCTGGACTTTCTGGTACTGGATGTACGGCTGCGTAAGCGACGAAGGTATCAAGTTAGACCTTGAAGCAATGCACGACGCAGGCATTGCAGGCTTCTATCTGATGCCGATAAAGGACACGACGGACGGCAAGGGCTACAACGGCACAGCACGACAGCTCTCGCCCGAATGGTGGAAGCGCATGGACACAGTATTCCGCACGGCAGACAGTCTGAAACTGCAGATGGGCATACACTTCTCTGACGGTTTCGCCCTCGGCGGCGGCCCTTGGATCACTCCGGCAGAGTCGATGCAGCGCATTGTATGGTCTGACACCATTGTGTCGGGCGGCAAGCAGAGCCTCACTTTGTCACAGCCTAAGGCATACAAAGACTATTATGAGGACATTGCCGTTTACGCATATCCAGCCGAATATGCCGACGACCGCAAGCCAAAGGCTTCAGTAACATTCCCGTTCCGCTCGTCAGAGCCGTGCGACATCATCATGTCTTACGACAAGCCCTACACCCTGCGCAGCGTTGAAATAATTACCGGAGGCAACAACTATCAGGCTCACCGCTTCAAGGTGTATGCCTCTGACAACGGAAAAGACTATAAATTCGTAAGAGAAATAAGTCCGGCAAGACAAGGATGGCAGAACACCGACGCCTATGCCACTTATGCAATACCTGCCACAACGGCACGTTTCTTCAAGTTCCACTGGACTCCCGAAGGCAGCGACCCTGGTTCGGAAGACATGGATGCGGCAAAATGGAAGCCCAACCTTAAGATTGCAGGCATCGTGCTTGGCTCAGAACCCGTAGTTGACGGATATGAAGGCAAGTCGGGCAAGGTGTGGCGCGTGTCAAAGAAGTTCCCCGTTGCCGACAACGAGTGCGTGTCTTTAAGCGAAATGATAAACCTTTCTGACAAGTTTATCTCATCTAATCAAACAGGCAAAGATGTAACCGTAAACCTTCCGAAAGGCAAGTGGCACATACTAAGAATAGGCCATACATCGACAGGACACACCAACGCCACCGGCGGCGGAGGACGCGGACTGGAGTGCGACAAGTTCTCGCGCGAGGCCATAAACAAACAGTTTGACAACTGGTTTGGTGCCATATACAACCATGCTCCCAAAGATGTAGTAAAGCGTGTGTTGACACGTCTGCACGTTGACAGTTGGGAGTGCGGCAGCCAAAACTGGAGCAGCAACTTCGCTGATGAATTTAAGCGCCGCCGCGGCTACGACCTCATGCCATGGCTTCCGCTCTATGCCGGAGTGCCGATGGTGTCTTCTGACAAGTCAGACGCTGTACTGCGCGACATACGCCTTACCATTGCCGAACTTATCAACGACGTGTTCTTTGACGAGGTTGAAAAGCTCGGGAAGAAATATGGATGCACTCTTTCAGCCGAATGTGTTTCGCCTACAATGGTGAGCGACGGCCTGCTGCACTATCAGCACACAGACTATCCGATGGGCGAGTTCTGGCTCAACAGTCCTACTCACGACAAGCCCAACGACATGCTCGACGCCGTAAGTGGAGCGCATATATATGGAAAGAACATCATACAGGCCGAAGGTTTCACAGAAGTAAGGGGCACATGGGATGAGGATTTCGCACTGCTGAAACCGCTGCTCGACCGCAACTACTGTCTCGGAATAAACAGCATTGTGTTCCATGTGAACACTCATAATCCATGGACCGACCGCGCACCGGGCATGACGCTCGACGGCATAGGCACGTTCTTTCAACGCGACAACACATGGTGGCGCGAGATGCCTGCCTTCACCGACTACATAAAGCGCTGTCAGGCGCTATTGCAATATGGCAGTAACGTGGCAGACCTCGCAGTATACACAGGCAACGAGACACCGAGAAGAGCATTACTGCCCGAACGTCTTGTAAGTTCGCTGCCCGGACTTTTCAGTGAAAAGGACATTCTGCGCGAAAAAGCCAGACTGGCAAACATTGGTCAGCCGCTAGAAGTTAGTCCCGTAGGAGTTACACATACAGCCAACATGACCAAGGCCGACGCATGGACCAATCCGCTGAGAGGCTACCGTTATGACTCGTTCAACCACGACGTGCTGACAAAAGCCCGCGTTGAGAACGGCATGATTGTAACAGAAGGCGGCACAAAATATGGCGCACTCGTTATTCCGCAGGCACGCCCGATGAACCCCGACCGCATAGTTACATGCTGGAACGTGATAGACTCGCTCGAGGCTAAAGGCGTACGCGTGATACGTGAGCCGTGGACACAGAGCGACCTTTCGTCAATAGGCATCAAGCGCGACATCACGCTGCCTGAAGGTATCGACTATGTTCATCGCCATGCAGAAGATGCCGACATCTACTTCATGAGCAACCAGACCGACAAAACCATAAGTTTTATGCCTGAGTTCAGAGCCGTAAGAGCCAACAAATATATTGCTGACCCGATGACAGGCAAAGTGTATAATGCGCAAAACGAGCTTACACTGACTGCCGGAGCATCGCTCTTTGTTGTGCTGACCGACCAGAAAATTGATGCCGAAAACATGCCTGACATGAGCAAATATGACACGGCTATAAGCCTTGACGACAACAAATGGACCGTGAAGTTTGAGAAAACCGGCAAACAGGTAACCACGGAAAAGCTCTTCGACTGGAGCAAGGCAGACGACCAAAGCGTAAAATTCTACTCGGGACACGCCACATACGAAACAACGTTCAAGTATAAGGGCAAGCCTGAGGGCCGCGTATTAATCGACCTTGGCGAAGTAGCCGACATTGCCACAATGTATGTAAACGGCAAGATGTGCGGCACGGCATGGATGCCGCCGTACAACGTTGACATAACACAGGCAGTGAAAAAGGGCAAAAACGAGCTGAAAATAGTTGTAGTGAACACATGGGCAAACGCCCTGCAGGGCAACGACCAGGGCACTCCACCGTTTGAAGGCATTTGGACTAACGGCAAATACCGCCGCGCAAGCAAGGAACTGCTGCCGGCAGGACTGCTGGGACCGGTGGTGATTAAAAATTAAGAATTAAAAAGTAAAAATTAAACTTATATACTACATGAAAAGACTTGCATTAATCCTTGGCGCTATGTTTGCCGCTACTGGCATCAGCGCGAAGGTTACGCTACCAAAGATGTTCGCAGACGGAATGGTGATGCAGCGCGAGACTAACGCCAACCTGTGGGGAGAGGCAAAGGCATCGGCCACAGTGAAAATCACTACGTCGTGGAACAAGAAAACATACTCAGTGAAGGCAGACAGCAACGGAAAATGGAAGGCATCGGTAAGCACTCCCGAAGCAGGCGGCCCCTACTCAATCACACTGAGCGACGGCGAGAAGACCGTTCTGAACAATATCCTTATAGGCGAAGTGTGGATATGCTCGGGACAGAGCAACATGGAGATGCCGATGAAAGGCTTTAAGAATCAGCCTGTTGAAAACGCCGTTGAGGACATACTGCACAGCAGCGACAGCAACCTGCGCCTGTTTACAGTGAAGCGCAACAGCCAATTCAGCGCCGTAGACACCGTAAGCGGTTCATGGAAAGAGGCTTGCCCGGCGTCAGTGCGTGAGTTCAGCGCAACAGCCTACTACTTCGGACGCGAACTGCGTCAGGCTCTCAACGTGCCCGTAGGACTTATCGTTGCGGCATGGGGCGGCTCTGCCTGCGAGGCATGGATGACAGCCGACTGGCTGAAGGCTTTTCCCGATGCCAAGATTCCGGCATCGCCTGAAGACATAAAATCTAAGAACCGCACACCGACAGTGCTCTACAACGGCATGCTTCATCCGATCATCGGCTACACCATGCGCGGAGTGATTTGGTATCAGGGCGAAGACAACGTTACGCGCTATCAGACTTATGCCGACATGATGACGGCAATGATTAAAGGCTGGCGCTCACAGTGGGGACTGGACGACTTCCCGTTCTACTACTGCCAGATTGCTCCTTACGACTATAAGCTGATCAACTATACGATAAACAGCGCCCTGCTGCGCGAACAGCAGGCAAAGGCAGAACTTATGATCAACAACTGCGGCATGGCTGTGCTTATGGATGCAGGACTTGAATACGGCATACATCCACGCAAGAAGAACCTAGCCGGCATGCGCCTAGCACTGCTCGCACTGAGCAAGACCTACGGTGTTGAGGGTCTGACAGCCGAAAGTGCATACTATAAGGACGTAACGTTCAAGAACGACACGGCCGTGGTTACGTTCAACCGCGCCAACATGTGGATATACGGACGCAACGGACTGAAGAGCGACCTGTTTGAAGTGGCAGGCGAAGACCGCGTGTTCCACCCCGCCAAGGCATGGATAGAGCGCAGCAAGATGTACGTAAAGAGCGACTCGGTGAAGAAGCCTGTGGCCGTAAGATACGCCTTCAAAGACTGGGCCGACGGCGACCTGTTCTGCGACGGTCTGCCCGTAAGCTCGTTCCGCACAGACAACTGGGACGAATAATCCTGCCGTAACAACGTTACAGGCATCATTCATTATAAGCAAAATCGTTACACTTATGACTGCCGGATGTAAGGCAACTCATAAATGTAACGATTTTGCTTTTCTGTCAACCATGTTTTCCGAGTATGATTTTTTCATGCAGACAATATTGATATGCCCCGAAATTCCGATATCATATTTAGGTAAAAAGTCATGACAAAAATATTTTTCAATCTAGAAAACGGACATTAAATTTATGTTAATGCAGCAACATTACAGAAGGCACATCATTAACATTTATTTGGATATCAGACAAAATAATAGGCCAAAAGCATGGATTTTTTGATGCAAAAGCATGGCTAACGAGTGAAAAACAGGCATGTAATGCAGCATAAAAGGCCCACTTTTGCATCGTAAACGGCAGAGTAATATTTTTTAACGGTCTGGGTTTTAAGTCTAAAATCACATAAGAAGCTGTAAGTCAACAACTTAACAAAAACACACGATTTTGAGCCTTTTTCGCATAAAATCACACTGATGCGCAGAGCATCGCTATTCTGGAAGCGTCAAACGTATCTCAAATGATAATTTTTTATTACATTATCAAGCCTCATAACATGTAAAATTCAACGCCATTTTTCTGCCATCTTAGCCAATTTTTTCATCTTGACGCCTGTCCTCATTGCTATTCTTTCACTGACGCTTATAACTCAGTTCACACACAGCCATTATTTTTTGTTTTTCGCATGCCCTATAATGTCTGTATTCAAACAAAATTGCGTATATTTGCATTAAAATATATAGGATGCGGCTCGGCAATGCTAATACCAGAAACGCATTTTTGTTTTCGCGTTGCTCTCGCCTTTCACTATATTGGCATATCAGACGAGCCACAGGCCGTTCATTCAGAGAACTATCATATAAAGGAGAAACGCAAAGATGAAATACCCAATAGGAATACAAAGCTTCGATCAGATAATAGAAGACGGATACGTTTATGTAGACAAGACGGACATGATTTATGACCTCACGCATGAAGGAAAAATCTACTTTCTAAGCCGTCCGCGCCGCTTCGGAAAGAGTCTGCTTGTGTCTACGCTGAAGAACTACTACCTTGGCCGCAAGGATCTTTTCAAGGGTCTTGCCATCGACGGCATGGAGAAGGAGTGGAACGTTTATCCTGTGTTCCATGTTGACTTCAACGGCTCCGACTTCACGCAGGCCGGAGTTTTGGAGAAACGTATAAACGGTTATGTTTCCGACTGGGAGAAAGAATACGGCGTGGTGTCTGACGGCGACACGCTCGACCTTGGCGGAAGGTTCATAAAGATTCTGGAGGCTGCGCATGCCAAGACAGGTCGCCGTGCTGTGGTGTTGATAGACGAGTATGACAAACCGATACTCGACGTGCTCGACATGAGCCGCGAGCTTGAAGACCGCCACCGCAACGTTCTCAAGGCCTTCTACTCCGTGTTCAAGGGAGCTGACGCCCATCTGCAGTTTGTCCTGCTCACGGGCGTAACCAAGTTCTCGCAGGTCAGCGTGTTCAGCGGTTTCAACCAGCCCAAGGACATCAGCATGGATGCGCGCTACGAGACGCTGTGCGGCATAACGCAGGATGAGCTTGAGCATTATTTCAGCAGTCCTATATCCGACCTTGCCGTTGAATACCAATGCACTCCGGATGAGATGCGCCAGCGGCTCAGACGCCAGTATGACGGATATCACTTCAGCAAGCGTATGACGGGCGTCTACAATCCTTTCAGTCTGCTCAACGCTCTTGACAGTCTTAGCGTTGACGACTATTGGTTCCGCTCGGGCACTCCGACATATCTAATCCGCCTGCTTGCACACTTCAACGAGAACATGAACGAGCTTACGGGCAAATATTACGCCATGGAGGAGTTCATCGACTATAAAGCCGACGTGGAGCGCCCGCTGCCTATGATATACCAAAGCGGCTACCTCACGATAAAGGACTACAACATGCGCCACAACACATTCCTTCTCGACTTCCCCAACGACGAGGTAAAGAAGGGATTTCTCACGATGATAGCCTCTTCGTATCTTCAGCCGCGCGAGCGTCTCAACGGCTGGATATTCGACGTGATTGACGCCATGGAGGCAGGCGAGGCCGACAGTCTACGCACGCTGTTCACCTCCTTCCTGTCGAGCATCCCCTACACCATGCGCCGCAAGGACAATGAGGCGGAGCGCGAACGCTACTTCCAGTACACGTTCTATCTCGTCATGCGTCTTATCAGCGTCTACACTGTTTACACGGAGAAAGTGCAGAGCCAGGGGCGTGTTGACTGCGTGGTTGAGACTCCGCAGTATGTCTATATCTTTGAGTTCAAGCTCGACGGCACGGCCGATGAGGCTCTCAGTCAGATAGAAGACAAGGGCTATGCCCGCGAATATTCGGCCGATGCGCGCCGTGTGTTCAAGATCGGCGCCAGCTTCTCGTCGGAGACGGGGACTATAGCAGACTGGATATGTGTCTGAAACAGAACGTTCAAAATGGCATTTCAACCGCAATAGCCTACCGAAAAAAAGATAACAAATGATAATTTCCTACTTTTGATAAAAGCAATATGAAAAAAACGTACTACAAAACGCTATCGAAAAAACAAGTCAAGAAAAAACATTTTGCCTTAAACGCAAACCGGTACGGCCGTCTGTCACATTTCACTTACTATGCGATGCTGGTGCTTGCAATTGTCTTAACAGCAGTGACAACAAGCATGCCGGCAGCTGCAGCCGGTAAAGCGGCAAGAGGAAAAGACTATGTTCCGGCAGACTACACATGGACGACACAGAGCAAAAATTCATCTGAATCAATGCCATGCGGCGGACACGACGTGGGCATGAACGTATGGGTGGAGAACGGCGACGTAATGATATACGTGGCACGTAGCGGAATGTTCGACGAGAACAACACACTGCTGAAAGCCGGACGACTGAGACTGCGCCTTACGCCCAACCCGTTTAACGGTGCAGATGCAGGCTTCTGCCAGACCCTGAAGCTTGATGACGGCGCTGTTTACATAAAGGGAAAAGACACGGAAATACGCCTGTGGGCAGATGTGGAGACATCTGCCGTGTTTGCGGAGATAAGTTCAAAGACAAAGACAGACGCCACCCTAAGCTATGAAAGCTGGCGATATAAAGACAGACCGGTTACAAAAGCCGAATGCCAGCAGTGCTCATACAAATGGAATTTGCCAAAGGACTGCACCACATATCAGGATTCTATACGTGCAAAGGGCAACACACTTGTGTTCTGGCACAAGAACCGCGAACAGACTGTGTTCGACTTTACTGTAAACAAAGAAAACCTAGACGGCATTAAAAACAATCTGTACAACCCCATCGGCGGCCTGCGATTCGGCGGTGAACTCGTTGCCCCGGGTTTCACTTTCTGCGGCACTACCGACGGCACCTATGCCTCAACAGACTTCCGTGCATGGAACTTTAAGGCTGAAGGCATAAAAAAATCTACAATAACGCTGAACCTATATGACGGCGACAAGGCCCCGAAGATGCCTACGGCGAAAGAGTCGAAAAGAAGAAGTGCTGCATGGTGGCACGCTTACTGGCAAAGAAGTTATATCATACCGGCCGACAGAAACGACAACACGGACAATCCGACAAGCAAATGGCAAGGAATACTGCGCAACTACGAACTGTTCCGCTATATGCTCGGATGCAACGCCTACGGAGAATGGCCCTCTAAATTCAACGGCGGACTGTTCACCTTCGACCCTGTATACGTAGACCCGAAGACGCCTTTCACACCAGACTACCGCAAATGGGGAGGCGGAACCATGACGGCTCAGAACCAGCGACTGGTTTACTGGCCTATGCTAAAGAGTGGCGATACGGACATGATGGCATCGCAGTTTGACACATATCTGCGACTGCTGCCCACGGCCGTTGCACGCACAAAACATTATTGGGGACACGGAGGGGCGTCGTTTACCGAACAGATAGAAAACTTCGGACTGCCAAATCCTGCCGAATACGGCAAGCATAAGCCCGGCGACGACTACGGTATGGAGCGAAACGCATGGCTTGAATATCAGTGGGACACATCATTGGAATTCTGCTCAATGATACTACAGGCGCACTTTTACACCGGAATGGACATCACGAAGTATGAACCGCTGATTGTACAATGCCTGCAATTCTTCGACGAACATTATCAGTATCTTGCAAAACAGCGCGGAGTAAAGGCGCTCGACGGTGAAGGAAAGCTTATACTCTACCCTTCATCCGGATGCGAGACATACAAAATGGCATACAACCCGTCGAGCGTGGTGGCAGCATTGCGCACAGTGACAGAGCAGTTTGAAGCATACAAGGCAGCCAAAGGCATACAAGACACATCTGCTTATGCCCTTGACTCTACGTTCATAAGCCGCATACCCGACATGCCGCTGCGCACAATAGAGGGTGAAACATGCATAGCCCCTGCCATTGTATGGGCCAGAATACAGAACGTTGAGACGCCGCAACTGTATCCGGTATTCCCATGGCGAATATACGGCATGGGGCGCCCCGGATTAAACATTGCACGCAACACTTATCTTAAAGACCCGCACGCACTAAAGATGCGCACACACATCGGCTGGAAACAGGACAACATCTGGGCTGCATGCCTCGGCCTTACCGACGATGCGGCACGCCTTAACCTTGAGAAATTTGCCGACGGCCCTTATCGCTTCCCTGCCTTCTGGGACCCTGGCTATGACTGGGCACCCGACTGTAACCGCGGTGGTGCGGCCATGATAGGCTTGCAGGAAATGCTGCTTCAGGAAGCACCCGACGGTCAACTGCTGCTCTTCCAGGCATGGCCACGCGAATGGAACGTGAAATTCAGACTTCATGCGACAGGCGGAAGAATAGTCAATGCGGAGATAAAGGACGGAAAGATAAAGGTTGAGACAGAGAAAACAAAATAAAAACCACTTGTCTGCCACAAGAAAAACAATAAAGGAAGAATGTATAATGATGCGTAAACTGCGGCAAGACAAACCATGAAGGCCGCAAATATGTCAGAGCACAAGCAACCTTACTGCAAAAAGAAACGGACAATACACGTTGACACGCTACGACATTATATATTCATAACCATATTGAGACAACAAACAAGGCCTTGCGCATCAGTATTGCTCAAGGCCTTGTTTCATATCATATCACCGCATTGGTTTAGCGGTATGCCTTCTCATAAATAGCAAGTATTTCGTCTTCTGTCAGCATGCGCGGGTCAAGCTGGAACAAGCCTCCCATTGTTTCCTTTGCATTCTTAACCATTTCAGGAAGATCCTCTTTCTTAATGCCCCAGTCGCTCAACTTCAAGTCGTCAACCTTGCAGGCCTTCTGCATCTTGACGAGAGCATCAATAAAGTCAGACGGACGCTTACTCGGCTCCATAGTCATGGCCTCTGCCATCTTCATGTAGCGTTTCATGCTGTCATTGCGGAATGTCTCAAAATAAGACTGCGACAGACAAATCAGTCCTGCGCCGTGAGGCAGTTCAGGATAAAGGGCACTCATGGCATGCTCCATTGAATGTTCTGACGTACAGCTTGATGTAGACTCAACCATACCGGCCAGCGTACTTGCCCATGCAACCTTTGTCCTTGCCTTCAAGTTGCGTCCGTCAGCCACTGCCACAGGCAGATACTTGTAGATAAGACGGATAGCCTCGAGAGCATAAAGGTCGCTTATCGGAGTGGCACAGTTTGCGATGTAGCCCTCAGCTGCATGGAAGAATGCGTCAAAGCCCTGATAAGCCGTAAGTCTTGGCGGGATGCTGAGCATGAGTTCCGGGTCAACAATAGACATTGTCGGGAATGTCAGCTTGCAGCCAAAGCCAATCTTTTCGTGAGCTGTCTCATGGGTAATAACAGTCCAAGGGTCAACCTCTGTACCTGTGCCGGCCGTTGTTGGGATGGCAATAATAGGCAGAGCCTTCTCAACGGGCTTGTTCTTGCCTGTACCTCCGGCAATATAGTCCCAGTAATCGCCCTCGTTGCATGCCATTATGGCGATGCTCTTTGCAGAGTCGATAGAGCTTCCGCCGCCAAGACCGATGACGAAGTCGCACTTCTCGTCACGGCACAGCGCAGCTGCCTCCATTACATGCTGCTTGATCGGGTTGGGAAGAATCTTATCAAAGACAACGCTCTCAACATTATTCTCCTTAAGATAGCCTACCACTTTATCTAAATAGCCATACTTCTTCATTGAAGTTCCGCCAGAAATAACAATCAACGCTTTCTTACCAGGCAAATTTTCTGTTGCCAGCCTTCTGAGTTCGCCGCATCCGAACAATAATTTTGTAGGAATGTGCAGATTAAATACAAGGTTCTTGTTCATGATCGTATTAATTTAAAGTTTTCAAAAGCAAATATAATAAATCTATTACAAACTAAAGAATAAATATGAATTTAATTTTAAATTAAAACCGACAAGCAGCTTTATGCTTATATAAAACATTATACTCCTGATTGCAATGTCTGCCTATTTACGCTTCATGACGCTGTTCACTACGCGCACTGACGAAACGAGTTTGCCGGTGGACGTGAACACGTCGACATTCCACACATGAGACGAGCGGCCCTTATGCACAATGGTGCCCACGGCACGCACCGTATCGCCCTCATGGGCCGAAGATATATGATTGCCGCTTACCTGCATGCCGACAACATATTCGTCGGGATTACATATTATCATAGAGCCAAACCCTGCCACTGTCTCTGCCAACGCAAGCGTGGCTCCGCCATGCAGGATGCCAAACGGCTGACGGTTGCGGTGGTCAACGGGCATAGTGGCCTCAACGCGGTCGTGAGAGGCATAGGTGTACTGTATGCCGAGGTTGCCCATAAGCGTAGACTTCGACTGGGCATTAAGCTCATCGAGCGGAATCTCGCTCGGACGCACCTCTGCCAAGAACGCCTTCTCAACAGCCACAGCCACGCCGTCTTCATTGTTAGACAGTGTGATATAGTCGGCACAACGCTTCACAGATCCTGGCGCATTGCCCATGGCTATTCCGAGACTTGCCAGCTGCAACATGGTAACATCGGCCACGCCGTCGCCGAAGACTACGATGTCGTCAGTCTTTATGCCCTCCATCTCCATTACGGCAGCCAGCGTGTTAGCCTTGTTGACGCGGCAGCCTACCACCTCGAGGAAGAACGGCTCTGAGCGGAACACGTCGAGCACACCGTCGAGACGGCGTTTCCAGTGGTTCTCCAGTCCTACGAGAGCCTCCTCGTCGTCGCTGACAAGCATGCACTTGCACGGAATGAAGTCGATGGCTATGGAGAAATGTTCCTCATAGACAATCTTCATGCCGTTAAGCTCGGCTTCGGCCTTGATGTGCGGATTGTCAGGCATGTTCGTAACAATACAGTCCTCATTATAAGTAAGGATGCCAAATCCATTTTTGTCGGCCTTCTTCTCAAGATAAGGTATCAGTTCGGGATTAATGCGGCGCTCAAATATCACTTCGCCGTCAGCAGCCCTTATAACCTGTCCGCCGTTATACGCCATAACATATCCGTTGTAGGTGTCAAGCTCGAGCATCTTGGCAAGTCCGAGCAGTCCGTATGTCGGACGCCCTGACGCCAGCATTATTCGCACGCCCATTTGCTGAACCTTGCGCAGCGTTGCCAGCGTGCGCTTGCTTACCTCCTTGTTGTCGTTCAACAATGTTCCGTCAACGTCCAGAACAAGCATCTTATATTTCATAGCTCAATGTTTTAAGGGTTATGTCAAAACAAGACAAAGCTCATATCCTGCCGCCGTATGCTGCTTCAGCCGGCAGGCGGCACGGCCTTTATCTTTCTTACAAAAATACGTAAAAACATTTTCATATTCTCACTTATCAGGCTATTTTTGTAACGGCGTTTCAGTTTTTTAAGGAATGCCGCGCCTTTGCCTCCACCTTTATAAATATATCTAAAAAAGGGTTGCCAAAGGTGCAGAGGGCAAATTTACGTTCAAAAGTCGACAAAGCTGCTGCAAAAGAAGTTACAACCGACAACTGAAGGCGTCATCATATAAATAAGACAAATTCAACGCAGCCCTGCCGCAAAGGCAAGGGCACAAACACTGAAAGAGATGAGAAATTTTCTGTTATCTATCCTTCTGCTCGTATCGTGCAGCATGAGCGCGAAGCTCACCGTTACAAAACTTACGTGCAACTATCAGGACGGACTGGCCGTAACAGCCGGCGACATACGCGTGGGCTGGCAGATGAAGGCCGACACCAACGGCGACAGGCAGACTGCCTACCGCATAAGGATTTTTGAGAACATAACCGGCAAAAGTGTCTACGACTCGGGCAAGACGGCGTCGGCCGAAAGCCAGCTGATATCGCTGCCGCCGCTGAAGGGCAACCGCCACGGCTACTACTGGCAGGGGTGCGGGTGGGCACGGCTACTACTGGCAGGTGTGCGTATGGGACGCCGCCGGCAAGAAGTCGGCATGGAGCCAGAGGCAATATGTGAGAGTGGTGCCCGAAGACCTCGGGGCTAAATGGATTGGAGCCATAACCAAAGCTGACGCAAAGCTGCCCGAAGGACGATGGGCCAACTCTGTGTTCAAGAAAGACAGCTTCAAGGCAAAATGGCAAGACACCGACACGCTGTCGGCTAAAAGCATAATACTGAGAAAAGAGTTCAGCACCGGCAAAAGGAAGATTACAGATGCCGTGGTGTACATAAGCGGACTGGGACACTACGAGATGAAGATAAACGGACGTAAGGTCGGCGACAGCGAGTTTGCACCGCTTTGGAGCGAATACAGCAAGACCGTCTACTACAACACCTACGACGTGACACAGCTGCTCGCAGAGGGGCGCAACGCCATAAGCGTGCTGCTGGGCAACGGATTCTTCAACGTGCAGCGCATGGGCCGCTACAGCAAGCTGCAGACCAGCTTCGGCCCCCCGCAGATGATTATGCGCATGGAAATAAACTTCAGCGACGGCAGCCGCCAGGTGATAAAGAGCGGCGAAGACTGGAAATACACGCTGAGCCCGATAACGTTCAACAGCATCTACGGAGGCGAATCTTACGACGCAAGGCTCTGCCAGCCCGGCTGCGACATGCCCGGATTCGACGACAGCAGATGGCATGACGCCGTGCAGGTGGAGGGACCAGCGGGCACGCTGACGCCACAGACTGCACAGCCCGTGAAGATAATGGAGCGCTACGGCGTGAAGTCGTGGATGAAGATACATACAGATTCGCTGGCAGCAGCGTCAAAGGCCACAAAACGAGAAATAGACCCGTCTGTGATTGTTGCCGACATGGGACAGAATCTTGCAGGATTTCCTGAGATAACAATCGAAGGCAAGCGCGGACAAAAGGTTACAATGCTCGTGGCCGAGAAGCTCACTCAGCAGGGAGCCTGCGACCAGAGGCAGACCGGGCGCCAGCATTATTACGAATATACCCTGGGCAGCGACGGCACGGAGACATGGCATCCGCGCTTTTCCTACTACGGCTTCCGCTACATACAGGTGGAGGGGGCGGTGCGCGAGGGAGAGCCAAACCCGCAGGGGCTGCCCGTACTGAAGAAACTCAGCAGCTGTTTCGTTTACAACTCTGCCAGAGAGGTGTCGTCGTTTGAATGTTCAAACGAGCTGTTCACCAAGACTCACCGCCTCATAGAAAGGGCTGAGCGCAGCAACATGCAGGCCGTGCTGACCGACTGCCCTCACCGCGAAAAGCTGGGATGGCTAGAGCAAGACCATCTGTGCGGCCCCAGCCTTCTATACAACTACGACATGACGCGCTTTGCGCCAAAGGTGATACGTGACATAACCGACACGCAGAAGTCAGACGGCATGGTGCCCACCACGGCGCCACAGTATGTGTCGTTCGGCAATCTGTTTGACGACTCGCCCGAATGGGGCAGCACGCTCATCATCATGCCGTTCATGTATTATGAGCAGTATGGCGACAGCACGCTCATCACCGCCAGCTACGGAGCCATGAGCCGATATGTCGACTATCTGACGTCGCGCGCCGACAGCGGCATTGTGAGCCACGGACTTGGCGACTGGTACGACTATGGTCCATGGCGTGCAGGCTTCTCAAAGAACACTCCCGTACCACTTGTGGCAACGGCCCACTACATCTTCGACCTACAACTGATGACACGCGCTGCACGCATGACTGGCAACACGGCCGACGCAGACAAATACTCCAAGCTGCTGGCATACACCACGGATGCCTTCAACAGCCGCTTCTTCAAAGCCGACTCATGCACCTACGGCACGGGCAGCCAGACATCCAACGCCCTGCCGCTATATCTCGGACTTACGGGCAACAACAAGCAGGGCGTGCTCAATAGTCTCGTGGCCGACATCAAGGCACACGGCACACGCCTGACAACGGGCGACGTGGGCAACCGCTATCTGTTTCAGACGCTTGCACAGAACGGACTCAACGACCTGCTCTACTCCATGCTGAACCATTATGAGACGCCAGGCTACGGCTTCCAGCTGCGCCACGGCGCCACGACGCTTACCGAGCAGTGGGACCCCAACCAAGGCTCGTCGCTCAACCACTTCATGATGGGACAGATAGACGAATGGCTCTTCAAGACTCTCGCAGGCATACAAAACCGCCCCGGCACCTACGGACTGCGCCACTTGCTGATAAAGCCAACGCTCGTGGGCGACCTCAAATATGTCAATGCAAGCACAGAGTCGCTCTACGGCAAAATCAGCGTCAGCTGCACACGCAGTTCGCTCACCGTTGACATACCCGTAGGCTCAGACGCCACCATCGTGCTGCCCGACGGCACCGAAAAGCAGGTCGGATCGGGCAAACACACATTCAACTTCTGAATGCATATCCATACAGACAGCCCTGACGGCAACAACACCTGACGGGCATCTGAAGCCTATATGGCCAATAAGAAAATCTGAAACATAATAAAACCGGGCAAAACATTATCCACAACATGTTTTGCCCGGTTTGTTTTTTACACGCGCAAGATTATTACGGCTTATCCTAACAGCCCTCTCACCACCCCACACCCTGTCCCACATTTCCGGCAAAATGAGGCGACACAGGCGCAAGAATAAATAATAAGTTTCAGTCATGCTCGCCTTAACTAACCAAAGGACACCGGTCTTGCCACAAAAAGCCATTCATTTACGACAAAAAAACGGCCACTTTTGCATCAAAAACGGCCCACTTACGACCCGTAAACGATAGGTTAATGATTTGAAACCTAATCACGCCATTTTGCTTACAGTCCGTATAATGCGAACCGCAGTTCAGACCATCCGTTAACAACGAAGGCATATTTTACTTTTAGTTTTTTGCCCTAAAAAAATTCTGCTGCAATTTTCGGCCTGTATACATGGCACGGATCTGACAGAACAAAGGCAAATCATTGGCCTGCCCATGCTCTGCCAACATCTGTATCAACCGATGCCGGCAGGTTTGAAATAAAGCATCATATTTTGGACAAAATGACAGATAGAGACTAAAGCCGACAGCGGCATTACAGCTGTCTGATATATAGTCGGCAGCTATACAGAAAATAAAGAATAAAAAAAGCCAACTCGCTACATCCATCATCAGGAAATACTGACTATAAATAAGGATGTAACGAGCTGGCTTGTTCTTATAATACTGTTATGTTCAGCTCAATGTTAAAGTTTAACGCGGTTACGCCTCACATCAATACCACTGCACGGCGTTGCTGTAGCCGCTGCGCTTGTCGTATTTAAGTGCATCGGTAAGAGTGGCGGCATTACATCTGAACGAGAAGTTGTAAGATGTGTATGGAGCCAGCACAACAGAGCAGCTCATGTTGAAGCAGTGGAGGTCGCGGCTCAGCGATGCAGTGGTCATAGACAGGTCATGGTTCTCAAAGTCGTAACCGGAAGAGAAGCTGATGTTCCATCCGTCGCTGATGCGTATGTTTCCGCTGAAGTTCAGGGTCTGCGTAAATGCGTAAGGATAGCGCATGGTCTTGGTGTTGAACTTTCCGCTTGTGTTCTCACGCATCGTTATTCCGTAGCCGAATGTGAGCGACCATGGCATTGAGAACTTCATGTATCCGTCTGCGTCGGTCTCGGCCTTGCCTGCATTCTTCTTTCTCGCACCGTTCTGTCCGTTCACCATATCGTCATCAACGTTCGACTCTATTCCGGTGTCGTCGTCCTCCGTGTTGTTGTCATCCTCCGTGGCGTCTTCTTCGTCATCTCCTCCGCCGAACCATTTCTTCAGCTTTTCGGGATTAAGGGTGAACGAGATGTTCTGCGACAGACCCTGGAAGCGGCCAAAGCGGCCCTTGCTGTACTCGGTATGGTTGCTGACGTATGGCCTTCCGTTATCGTCAAGCTCGTAAGCATAGGTTGCAAACACGGCATTGAGGTTGAATGTATAGTTCTTCCACCACTTCAGCCTGAGCCTTACGGTAAGGTCGCTCCATGGTTTCTCCTTTGCAGCCATGTTGTAGCCCATGTTGAATCCGAGTTCGTCTATAATGCTGAGTTTCTTGTATCCGGTAGAGTCTTTGTCCGACTTCACCTTCATCTCAATGTTGTTCGACAGGTCGAAGGTTACGCTTCCCGTCTTTCCCCTCGACGGCACATTGAACAAGCCGTTCTCAAAGGGTGAATATTCAACGAGGCTTACATTGCCGTCGGCATCGGTCTTCTGGTAGGTCTCATAGTATCTCGAGCCGCAGTCGGGCGCATAGCTGAACGTAACCTGAGGCGTCAGCACGTGGCGTATGGCCTGTATCTTGTCGCCGAAAATCTTCTTCGACGGAACCCAGAATCCGTACATCTTGGTTGAGGCGCCGATGCTCATGCTCCAGTTGTATACGTTGTAGAATCCGTATGTTGTGTCGGCGCGCTCTGTCTGTGCCTGCTCATCCCACGACTTCATCACCTTGTTGGAGTACATGCGGTCGGTGAAGTTGAACGAGGGGTTGATGTTGATATAGTTGAACAGCGTGAAGTTGGCGTTGATAGGAATATTGTGCTGGAAAGCGTTGCGCCAGTCCTTTATGAGGTTCGACTTGAAGAGCTTGTCTTCCTTCGTGTCGATAGAGTTGCTGAACTGTCCGGTATAGCTCATAGAGATCTTTTCATACCAGCGCTCTTTGCCGGCCATGTGCTTGCGCTTGAACGGATAAAAGCGGCTCACAGAAATGTTGAGGTCAGGCAGCGTGAGGCTCACGGTAGAGTCTATCATGTTCTGGCTGAGGTTGGCCGATCCGCTGATGGTCATGCCAAGGCTCGAGAACGATGTGCTCCAGTTGACGCTTGACGTACGCAGACTCTGTGTGTAGCTCTGCGGATTGTACATACTGTTAAGGTTGTTGCGCTCATAGCTCGTAGATGCGAAGTTGACGCTCGCCGAAAGGCTGCTGAAGGGGTTTGACTTAGGATCCTGACGATGACTCCACTGCAGCTTGAAGCTGGTCTGTTCGGTATAGTCGGGCATACCCTTGTCGCCGTTCTTGGTGTTCTGGTAGCTGAAGAAGAAGCTTCCGTTATAGCGGTAGCGCTTGCGGTAGTTGCTTGCCACCGACAATCCCCACGATCCCTTTGTGTAAATTTCGCCAAGCAGCTTGAGGTCCCACTTGTCGCTCATCGCAAAATAATATCCTCCGTCACGCAGATAGAAGCCGCGCGAGCTCTCGTCTCCGTAGCTCGGCATGATGAATCCGCTTGAATAGCTCTTGGTGAACGGAAAGAATCCGTAAGGAATGGCCAGCGGCAGCGGCACATCTGCCACTACGAGATAGGCCGGACCGAACACAACATCCTTGCCGGGGCGCACCTTTGCACGCGACAGGGCTATGTAGAAGTCAGGGTGAGGCTGGTCGCATGTGGTGTAGCGTCCATGCTCAAGATAGAGCACTCCGCTCGAGTCGCGCTTTGAGTGCTGGCTCGACAGGTAGCCGTCTTCCTGTTCAGTATATACATTATATATAAAGCCTTTCTTGGTCTTGAAATTGAAGGCCATGGTGTCGCTCTCATATTTGTCCTGTCCCATGGTGAACACCGGAGTGCCGGATATGGCTCCGGTTGAGTCGGCAGTACCCGTTGCGCGCACCAGACTGCTGTCGAGGCTCATCTGTATGCGGTCGCTGCTGAGGTCCATGTTCTGATATTTCACGTTTGAGTTGCCGTATAGCCTCGCCACCTTGCTCTTTGCGTCATAGACCATAGAGTCTTCAGACGAGAAGGTAACGGGGGCGTCTAACGCTCCCGACTTCTTACGGTTTATGCTGTCGAGCCTGATCGAGTCGTCCACCTGTTTGTTATGGTGATATATGGCAAGTTGAAGCGAGTCCATGTTGGTGGTGTCGGGCTCGCCTGACTTATCTGTCGAATCTGCCGGAACGGAGTCAGACGACACCGTGTCGCCCACACTCAGAGAGTCGTTCTGCGCGCGCCCGTTGTCATTTTCCTTGAACAAAGGCAAGGAGGTGCCTGCCATCACAAATATGAAGGCAAACAGCAATACAAATATTACGGTTTTAGTTCTCATATAATGCAGGGTGCAAATTTACAGAAATTAAACCTAATAGCACACCAAAATCGCCTTTTTATTTAATATTTAACGTTTTACGTGCACCCGTATGCCTATTGCACCGGCATTTATGCAAGTATGAAAACATAATCGGCACATATATCTGTGCCTTAGACGGTTATGCATTTTTGCATCTAAGAAGCAATTGGCCCGCCCTGCCAGCCCAATAGCTGTTTGCGCCATGACCAGGGTCAGCCTGCCGTGCAGTCAGACGCATGGTCGTTGTCCCTGCAGAAGCGCTCTATGTCGTCCTGCTCGCCGACAATCCAGATAGCCTCGCCGTGACGCAGCTTGTGCGACGGGTCCATCTGCGAGAGGTTCTCCTTGCCTTCCTCAAGTCCTACGACCATACAGTTGTACACATCACGTATGCCGCTGTCACGCAGCGTCTTACCCGCAAAGATGCCGTTGCGGTTTATCACCACCTGATGGAGTTTCATCTCACGCTTCTCTATCTCCGGGTCTTTATCATGCAGCTCTGTGTTCAAGGCCTCGCTGAAGGCTGTAAGCTGGTCGTCGCTGCCGATAGCCTGAATGTTGTCTCCGGGAAATAATATTGTTCCTCCGTTTGGGATGTTTATCCTCTGGCTGCCACGCAATATGCTGCTGATGTGCACCCCGTATCTGTTTCTGAACTCCAGTTCGCGCAGCATCTTGCCTGCCCATAGAGAATCTTCGGGAATGGTGAAATCAGAGATATGCACGTCGCGGTCGAGCAGGCGGCCTTCATACAGCGGACGCCTACGGCCCATGACCTCGGCAACAATCTCTCTTGAACGCAGGTTCTGCATGAACAAGCGCTCCATCTTTATGCTTCTCTTCTTCAGCGAGCGCGATATTATCATAAGTGCCACGGCGGCAAGCGCTATGCTTATCATCAGCGCATTGGTGAAGCGTGTAAGATAATAGCATATATAGAACACAAACGCCGAAGCCACGGCCACTCTCACAATGATTGTCAGAATGAGCGGCAGACGGTTGTAGGGATTGCTGTTCCAAAGAGCCTTAAACTCCTCACTGTGGTTTTTCTTCATCATTATAGCCCTTAGGAAAGGAGATATAAACAGCAGCGTGAGCAGTCCGCATGCCGCATTTGCCCACCAGTGAGGCAGAAGCTGACGCACGAAAGGCAGGAAGAAGGTGAACATAAGGGCTATGGAAGCGCCCGAAAGTATGGAATAAATCACCGTGATGCGCACCATCTGCTTTATCAGGGTGCGCCATTTTGCCTCGGGCTGCGTGGTCTGCTTGGCAAGCGTAAGATTGTTCATGGCCATAATCCACTTTTTGGGCAGGCGGCGTTCGAGCATGCCGTAAGCCGGGGTGGCCATGCGTATCATATAGGGTGTAAGGAAAGTGGTTATCACAGAAACGGCAACCACAACGGGATAAAGGAACTTGCCGATTACTCCGAGCGAAAGGCCAAGCGAGGCTATGATGAACGAAAACTCGCCTATCTGAGCCATGGAGAAACCGCACTGCATGGCCGACTTGAGCGACTGGCCGCCGATAAGGAAGCTCAAACTGCCAAAAATAACCTGCCCGAGAATAATTACAAGTACAAGAGTTACTATCGGCCATGAATATTCTACAAGAATGGCGGGATCGACAAGCATGCCGACAGACACGAAGAACACGGCTCCGAAAAGATTCTTCACAGGCTCTACAACCTTTATTATGCGCTCGGCCTCTATCGTCTCGGCAAGGATTGAGCCCATGACAAATGCTCCGAAGGCGCTGCTGAAGCCTACCTTGGTAGACAGTACGGCCATGGCGCAGCACAGACCGAGAGCCACGATGAGCAGCGTCTCGTTGTTGATAAACTTACGCATTGACCTAAGCATGAGCGGAATAAGGAAGATACCCACCACAAACCACAGGATGAGAAAGAAGCCTATCTTCATCAGGCTGCCTATCATCTGTCCTCCGTCGGGATTCGACCCGTTGGCTATAGCCGAGAGCATAACCATCATGACAATGGCCAGTATGTCCTCAAGTATCAGCACGCTCATAACCAGTCCGGCAAAGCGCTGCTGCCTAAGGCCAAGGTCGTCGAAGGCTTTATATATAATGGTGGTGGAACTCATGGCGAGCATACCGCCGAGAAAGATGCTGTCCATACGGCTCCAGCCGAACAGATGCCCCGTGACTATGCCCAGCATCATCATGCAGAACACGATGGAACACGTGGAGATTATGGGCGAAGCGCCCATCTTAAGTATCTTCTTGAACGAGAAATCCAGACCTAACGAAAAGAGCAGGAACATCACGCCTATGTCGCCCCACGTGCTGATGTCGGCCCTGTCAGCCACCGACATTATGTAAGGCATGTGCGGACTTACCAAGAATCCTGCCACGACATACCCCAACACAAGCGGCTGTTTAAGCTTCTTGAAAACTATGGTCACTATGCCTGCCACCACAAGAATAAGTGCCAGGTCTTTCACAAGGTGTGGAAGTTCGCCCATTCTTACTGTCTGTTTTTGTCAATATGTTTAAATGTTCAGGGCTGAAAGCAGAAGTTATCAACACTGTCTCCTGCATGATTATATACAGGCAAGACACAAAACCACATTCTGCTTTCAGTCCTGTAAAAGTATTTGTATAAGTGGCGGCTCACCTTACACCGCAATGTGCTAAGGCGTGCCGCTTATGATGCCACTGCCGCATGTCGCCGTCGGCCATACCGCATGCAGGATGAATTATGCCATGCAACGGCAGGACAAGGCGTGCGCGCATGCCGCACGATATGTTATCAGTCGTTATATTCGGCCGTAATCTCACATATTTTAACGATTACCTGCATGGCCTTTTCCATAACCTGAACAGAAATAAACTCGTAAGGTCCATGGAAGTTTACGCCGCCGGCAAAGATATTAGGACACGGCAGACCCTTGAACGACAGCTGAGCTCCGTCTGTTCCGCCGCGGATAGGCTCTACCTTAGGAGGCACACCGCTGTCCTGCATGGCCTTGAGCACGATGTCGATAACGTGCATCTTCGGATCTATCATCTCCTTCATGTTGTAATACTGGTCTTTCACGTCAGCCGTAACAGTGCCTTCGCCATACTTCTTGTTCATCTCTACAACGCATTTCTCGATGAAGGCCTTGCGCTCCTCAAACTTATCGCGGTCGTGGTCGCGGATGATATAAGACAGCTTGGCGTTCTCTATGTTCGACTCGATGCCCAGCAGATGATAGAATCCTTCATAACCTTCTGTTGTCTCCGGTGTCTCGTCAGCCGGCAGCATTGCTGCAAACTCGGCAGCCAAGCGGTTGGCATTTATCATCTTGCCCTTGGCATATCCCGGATGAACGCTAACGCCCTTGATGTTTATCTTGGCAGAAGCAGCGTTGAAGTTTTCAAACTCGAGGTCACCCAGGTCGCCGCCGTCCATTGTGTATGCCCATTCACATCCAAACTTCTCAACGTCAAAGTGGTGAGCGCCCATGCCAATCTCCTCGTCAGGATTGAAGCCCATGCGTATGTCGCCGTGAGGTATCTCCTTATGGTCGCGCAACCAGCACATGGCCTGTACGATTTCGGCTATACCAGCCTTGTCGTCAGCTCCCAGCAGAGTGTGGCCGTCGGTAACAATAAGGTCTTCGCCTACATGCTGCAGCAGTTCGGGGAATTTCTTTGTTGATGATATTATGCCCGGTGACAGTTCGATGTCCTTTCCGTCGTAGTTCTTGACAATGCGAGGCTTCACATTCTTGCCGCTGCAGTCTGGAGACGTGTCGTAGTGGCTGATGAAACCTATAGTAGGAACTTCCTTCTTGATGTTAGATTTCAGTGTGGCATAAACGTAGCCGTTGTCGTCCATCTCAACATCATCAAAGCCCTCGTCCTTGAGTTCATCTCTGAGATATTTTGCAAAATCAAGCTGTTTGGCTGTGCTCGGCACGGTCTGGCTGTCCTCGGCCGACTGTGTGTCGAAGCTTACGTAATTCAAAAATCTTTCAACTATGTCCATGATATTTTTATATTATTCAGTTGTTTTTCAAAAGTACATGCTACACCCCACCATATCATGGTGCGGGCTATCAGAATGCAAATATATGAAATTTTATTGAGATACGTCAGTGTTTTTACTGGTTAATTAGTCTTAACTGTTTAACTTTTTACGTATTGTAAGCATCCTTGTCGTTTCTGTCTGAGATTAATATTGCTGACATACATAAAAAAATCTTCATGTAGATGCATTGTGCCATGTCTCAGGTATTGTGCGTAACATAGTTTGGCGTTTATTGTGAATTTCCTCTGGTTAATGACAATTGCAGCGTAGACTGTACCTATATGATGTCGTTGCTACCGCTGTCATTGCCAGTGTGATGCTTGGTGTCTTTGCTGTTGATAAAATATCGCGGCGACATTTTGTGAAGTATTGTGCCGTGTTGAGTTTTTTATTCAACGCCCACAGTGGCTTCACAAATGCTACCGTTCAGTTATCCTGACCCGCTTTGATGTGAACTACATTATTTTAATGTTATTACTGTCCGGTAAACAATCCGATAACCCATTAAAATTAAGGGTTGGCATCTAGAATGATGTCAGCCATTTTGGTTATCTTTTGAAGTCGCCAAACAAAAAAAGATTTAACCATGGATAAAAGTACACATTTCGTTGGACAGCCGTAGGAATGGCGGTGAGGAGTGGATTAGACGGCTGAAAATCACCGATTCAACAACGCTAAGTCTTTTCTCCAACGCTATATTCAAGGGTGTCGAGCGGCATCCTAAGACGAGCAGGAAGAAGGGTGGCATCAAGGTGCATTGCCATCAAGATCCAAATATGGGTCACCCTAATAGCAAGCGACACGCTTTCTGACGTGGTGAAATACAGCTTCGACAGACTGTCGAAGCTGTAATCTGCCCCATATTGGCTGCATATCATGCACAAGCATACTGTGCAGCACTACTGCACGTCGTTCTGAAGGTATATCTTAAAGTCTTTCATTTTTATTTCATCAATGTTGGTACATTCCTTTGCATACTGTTTACAGAAGGTAGATTTTTATTTCTTATTTTCTTTCCTGCATTGAAGTTCCATGTAACCTGCAGATTTATCTGTGTGTTGTGTGACAAGTTCTTTTGTATTGAAGTCCAGTCGCTGCCATATATCGTTTTTTTATTGCGTGTGTATATCAGTTGGTTGCATTTTAATGCTACATTTAGATTATTGTTGAAAAATGACATATATGCTCCTGCGTTCAGCCAGAATCCGCCGTTATAATCATATTCAAGTGATTTACCTTTGTTCTCGGCCTGTATTCCCAGTGTCAAATCCAGCCACCGGCATAAAGTGAAATTATTATCGCTTCTGAAAAATATGCTTGCATTGTTTATGCTTTTTCCTGGCATACTTTCATGTGTAAGTGTAACATACAATCCGTTTTTGTTATACCAAAATTTAAATGGCTTAGTTGTATATCCAATTCTAAAAGTATGAGTTACGGATATTCCCTTATTCTCTGGCTTTGTATAATAAGTCCCGTTGCGGGTTTCGTCTTGATAGGTCATGATTCTTATCACGTCATCACAATAAGTCAGATTATAACTGGCAAGCCAGTTTGAATTAAAAGAATAATATATTTCCATATTGTAAAAGTTCTCTTTCTTCAGATTTGTATTACCTATACTATAAAGGTTGTTGCTTTGCCATACGACAGAAGGAATCCGGTAATTATAATTGGGTAATGAATAATAGTGCTTAAACCCGAATGTCAAATAACGTCCTTTTGCTGAGTTTATAAGCCATTGTGTGAATAACGACGGATAGACACCGTCTTCCCAACTCCTTGTGCTATTCTCAGGCGACCTATAATCACTGTATATGTTCTGTGTGCCGTGATATTGTAGCGCAAAATACACATAGAATTTCTTTTTTATTAAAATATTGTAATCAATCCATGCGCCATAATCATATCCTTTATTTGTATAGTGTCCGGTAGGAATATATCCAAGAGTTGTGGTTCCATTGTCTTCGTGTCTGTCTATAAGATAGTAATATTCCAATCCGATGTTTAAGCCTGAGTTGGCTGTTGTTTTAAAATGTACTATTGGTTGCACAGAGAAGTGGTCTGAATTGCTTTTTAGCGCAGCATTATCAGCAATGCCGTTATATAAATAATCAGCATTCTCGTTTTCTTTGTTTTTTGAATATTCTGCACGTAATCTAAAATAGTTGAGGCTGTCTTTTCCAAAACCTTGCTGATATTGTATGCCGGCATTATATCCAGAAATTTTATTTTTCCCTGATGTTAAAAGATTATTATTGCCGTCCGTGCTGTTTTGGCCGGAGCGGAGCCAGCTGAAATCAGTTCCACCGTAAACATCAAGCCACGTTACTTTATTGAAAGAATACCTTAATGAAAGGTTGTCTCTCAAACTTTTGAAACGGTTATTATTTTTTGTATCAGTAACAGTCTTGTTTTGTGCTGTTTCTGTCTGTTGTTCGAACATTGATGTTGAGCGGCTATAAGGAACTCCTGATAAAAAGTTCTTTACGCTAAATTTTCCGCGGTTATACAGAATGGTGGCCATGGGGCTAGTGCTTTTTATTCCATTGTAGTCTGCTTTACCTGCAAGTGTAACTGATCCGAGAACGCCTCCTTCTTCACGTAAAAATATCTTTATAACACCTCCTGTTGCATTAATGCCGTAGGAGGCATCCGCATGTGGAATGATGTCTATGTGCGCTATCATTGACGGCTGAATGTTTTTCAGCTGTTCAAACGATATTGGCTGATTGTCAAGATAGTATAACGTGTTTTTACGTCCGCGGACACTTATTTCATCGTTTGAGACATCAAGGTCGCGTATAAACTGTAAAAATTCAGACAGAGTTTTCCCCTTGGCAAGAGGGTTTCCTTTCACACGAATACTTGTTTCTCCGTTTGGTTTTATGTCTGAATATTTTGCCATGACTATAACTTCATCGAGCATTTCTGAAACTTTAGTCATGAGGAGCACATTGGTGGATGTGTCTTTTTCCAATGATAAATCATTATTATAGGTCTCATATTCCAAATGGGATACCTTCATGTTGTAGTAGCCAATCGATATGTTTTTTATCTTAAATTTGCCTTCTTTATTGGATACTGTCTGAAACGTGGCCTTGCTGTTGTTTTTTGATGAAATAATTATTGTCGCATTGGATATAGGCCTGTTTTTATCATCCTGAACGGTTCCATCTAAAACTATTGTATTGTTTTGTGCGTACAACGTTGACGTTAGTATTAATATAAAAATTAAAGCAAATGTTCTCATAATTCATTATCTTTTTTGTTGAAAGTTATATTTAAGGCATACAATACAGGTATTGTTATCTTGCCTTAGTCAATTTAAATTATACCCGTGCAATTTGATATGTAGCCACAAAGGTTAATATACCGTTTGATTTGTACGAGTAATTGAATTCAACAGAAAATCTGCCGGAATTGAGTATAAGGATTTTCTGTTCAGCGGTATGTCGGCATAAGCCGTTTCATAACCCAGCGGTGTTGTTCTCACAGTCAGAGTATCGTTGTATTTAGTGTTGTTTACAACGAATTTACCTTCTTTGTCCGTAAGTTCTCTTGTTATCAGATTCGAGTCAGCTGTTTTTATCAGTGCCATGCTGGAATATTCCATAGGCATACATAGATTCTTTACCACCTTGCCTTTTATCTGCTGTGTATTGGCTTTTGTATGTGCAAGAAGCATGATAATTGGTATTGTAAGTTTTTTCATATTTATAATTTTATTGTTCTTTCTGTCAATATTTTTATATACGATTTTCCATATCGTGTTTTTGAAAGATATGGATTAAATATTACCTCGTCTGTTATGTGTATGCATACGGGATGCAAGGCTAACTGCAAGTCGGCAGACACTAAGGTTGTGCTTTTATGGGCAATTTTCTAATTTGTACAATATTTAGACTGCCAAAACTATGCCATAAAACGTATTTTACTGTATATCAGAAAGATAGACTAACACCCCATTTGCGTACATGTCTAAAACTTGGACAGTGGTGTATAAAAATTAGACAGTATGCATACCCGGAAAAGAGAAAATAAAACTTTCAGTGGTTAAAGGAGCATGTTTAAGTGAAGAACGAAAAGTGAAGAGTGAAAAATTCGATACTCTTGTGGATTATTGTTATTTCACTTTTCATTTAACCGCCTGTACAACCGATATGAACCAACAAAGCTAATGTGCCGGCTGATTTGCAATCTGCCGGAATTAAGTATAAGGATTTTAATCCGCTTACTTCCTATTTTAATTTTTGTATGAATTTCGGATCACAAATTAGCTTCGCTGACCGTTGGTTCTGATACTTAATGCTGTCGAATTTTTCGCTGCGCTCAACAACACGTGCATATCCGACAGAACATTAGCCTTGTTGTTTCCTGTGCCACAGGAGGAACTAAAGTCAAATGTCTAATTATAAAAAAATAAGCGGAAACCCTTTTTCTTACAAGGATTTCCGCCGTATGTGATCCCGTTGGGATTCAAACCCAAGACCTTCAGAACCGGAATCTGACGCTCTATTCAGCTAAGCTACGGGACCATTGCTGTCGGCTTCCACACGCTGTGCATGCGCCAAAGGTGCGCATGTCTGTGCAAGAAGCAAGTGCAAAGGTAATATATTTTTTTCGATTTATGCGTCTGTTGCCACATAAATTATTGAAAATAAGGAATAGTTAATAACCGACTACAGACCTACAGCCGCAACGGCACATGGCCTTTGCATCTACGGCGGCGGCAACATGAAGCGGCAAAAACAAACCCACGGCACGGCAAGACGCACGCACCTGAAGGCAACGGCACAGAACAAGAGCCGACGGACATGCGCCATAATCTGGATGCGGAGCATCTGTCCGTCGGCTCATTGGTATGTCAGGCCGAAACGGCCTTTATGTTTTCTACTTTATAAGTATATATTACAGTCTCTCGAGCTGCACGGTGAAGTGACGCATGAGCGGTGCTTCCCACGCAATTCTTACACCGCGTGTAATCTCAGCCCTGCGCTCATAAACGTTCTTCAACGCAGCAGCTATAACAGCGATGTGGTTGTCTGTGTAGACGCGGCGCGGAATGGCAAGGCGCAGCAGGTCGAGACCTGTGAAGCGGTTTTCGCGAGTAACCGGGTCGCGGTCGGCCAAGAGATAACCAATCTCGCATCCGCGGATACCTGCCTCGAGATAAAGCTCTATGGTAAGTGTCTGTGCGGGGAACTCCTCCTTCGGAACATGTGTGAGCACCTTTGGAGCGTCAACGAAGATGGCGTGGCCGCCTGCCGGGCGCTGATAAGGAATGCCGTACTCGTCGAGCAGGCGTGCGAGCAGCTGCACCTGACGGATGCGTGTGTCGAGGTTGTCAAACTCAGTATTCTCATCGAGACCTATTGCCAGTGCGTTCATGTCGCGTCCGTTCATACCTCCATATGTCAGATAGCCTTCAAACTGCACACAATAGCCCTTGGCGCCCTCATACCACTCCTGCTTGCGTGTGGCAATGAATCCGCCCATGTTTACGAGTCCGTCCTTCTTGGCGCTCATTGTCATGCCGTCTGCCAGAGCGAACATCTCGCGTGTAATCTCCTTTATGGTCTTGTCGGCATATCCTTCCTCGCGTGTCTTGATGAAGTAAGCATTCTCGGCGAAGCGTGCAGAGTCGAACACAACGGGCTTGCCATACTTGTCGGCAACGGCGCGCACCTGTCTCAGGTTCTCCATTGACACGGGCTGTCCTCCTGCTGTGTTGTTGGTTATGGTTACGATGATGAACGGTATGCGGTCGCCGTGCTCCTTGAGCGCGTTCTCAAGCTTCACAGGGTCAACGTTGCCCTTGAACGGCACCTCGAGCTGAGTGTCCTTAGCCTCGTCGACGGTGCAGTCGAGCGCGATGGCCTTACGTCCCTCGATATGTCCTTTTGTAGTGTCGAAGTGAGAGTTGCCGGGCACGATGTCGCCTTCGTGTACGAGATAAGAGAACAGCACGTTCTCTGCGGCACGTCCCTGGTGTGTAGGTATTACATACTCAAAGCCCGTGAGCCTCTGTATCGTCTCTTTCAGCTTGAAGAATGAGTCGGCTCCGGCGTAGCTCTCGTCGCCCATCATTATTCCGGCCCACTGGCGGTCGCTCATTGCGCCTGTGCCTGAGTCGGTGAGCAGGTCTATATACACCTGGTTGGCTTTCAGTTGAAACACGTTATAGTGAGCCTCTTTAATCCACTGTTCGCGTTCTTCGCGTGTGCTTTTGCGTATAGGCTCAACCATCTTGATTTTCCAAGATTCTGCGAATGGTAATTCCATAGTTTAAGGTTTTAATAATTTCAGCTCCAAATTTAATAAAAAACCAATTATGCAGCAAGCACATTTCAATAGTTTTTTCATTCATTTATAATTTTTGTAATAATATCACGCCGCATATATGCCCTCTGCCGGCCATCATCATGCGGCTGCATGGACAAGGCGGCATGCCACTAAGCCGTGTGTGGGCCACCATGCCGCCACGGAACCAACCTAAGCACACCGAACACTGATATGCCTGTAGCCGGCAGATTGTAAATATTATTCGCAATTTTCGTCCGTTTAACGCTCTCAGAATTGCCATGCCCGAAATAAATACGGCATTCGTCAGAAAAACAGGACAAAATCAAATTTTACATATAACACACTACAAATCAAGTAGTTATACATTTTTCAAGTCAAAATCAAGAGTATCAGAAGACTAAAAATGACCGGTTTCAGCATGAAAGACGGCCTTTTATGTGCCGAAATACAGCCTTTCTGCATGCAAAAAGCATGCTTTTAGATGATGAAAAACATTGATTTACGACCTTCAACGATGTTCTTTTGTTAATAAAAGACAACAAAGCGAGATTTAGACAAGATTCTATTAACATACGTTACACTTTGTTTTTCTGTAACGGAGAATAATTTTGTCATTACTTTTTACCGTCATCAAGACTATTGCCGAAGTATGCACGCAGCACGGCCTTATGCCTAAAGATGTGCCTGCGGAATAATGCGTAAAGGCATGTCAGACACAAACGAAGTGACTGCGGCAGATATACAAATGCCTGCCGACAGGCAACAAGGCAATAAGGCATACGCAACAAAAACAAAACTGACGGGCAGCAGCATTGCCGTAAATCAGCAATAAGCCTGTCCGTCAGCTTTATTACGGATATGGCGCACAGCACCATATACATTATATATATCTGAGATGCCTCTCAGGCAGTGCCATGCCGGCGCCATGCCTATTTAGAATCCGTAAATCTCTTTGAGCTTCTCGCCGAGATCCTCGCCCCTCAGGTCTGTGGCAACAATCTTGCCCTCGCCGTCGAGCAGCACGTTGGCCGGTATTGCGTTGATGCCGTAGAGGGGAGCTGCGGCACACTTCCAGCCCTTCAGGTCGCTGATGTTGGGCCACTTCATGCCGATGCTCTTAATGGCAGACTTCCATGCCTCGGCACTGTTGTCGAACGAAACGCCCACTACCTCGAAGCCCTTGGCATGATATTTCTCATAGTTTGCCACTACGTTTGGCATCTCCTGACGGCACGGTCCGCACCAGCTTGCCCAGAAGTCAACGAGCACATAGTTGCCCTTGCCGCACCACTCGCTCAGCTTGCGCTGCTTGCCCTCGGTGTCGTTCATCGTCAGGTCTGTGAACATCTTGCCGGGCATGCGCTTCTCGAAGGCTGCAAGCTGCTGCTTGACGCGGGCCAGGGCAGGATGGTTATAGTAAGGAGCCGACGGACTTAGCAGGTCTTTCAGCTCGTTATAGTCGAGCGCGGTGTAAATCTGACTCAGATAAACGGCCGGTATAAGGTTGTCCTTGTTGGTCTTTATTATGTTCAGCATGTCGTTGAGCATAGAGTCTCTCACCACGTTGAAGCGCTCTGCCAGAGCCTTAGCCTTTGCCTTGCCGGCTTCGCTGTTGTCTCTCGCCACCTTCTCATACTCGGCATATATCTCGCTTGTTGCAGCGTCATACTTCTTCAGCGGCAGGCTGCACTCAAAGAGTTTCTTGTTGAGGTCAGAACCGGCCATGGTGTAGTTCACCAGGTTCATGTCCACAGGTGTTCCGTCGTTGAAGAATGCCATGCCCTCATTATTTGCGTCCAGCATGAATATCTCGTTAAGGTTCTGCTTTCCGCTCAGCTCAAACTTTCCGTTGCTTACCGTTGCGCTGTCTAAAGCTGCGCGCTGCCCCATCACATAAAGATAAACCTTCGATACGCTTGCGGGCACTGTTCCCGTAATCTTGTAAGCAGTCTCCTGCGCCTGCATCGAGATGGCTGCCATCACCGTCAGGGCTGTTGTCAATAGTTTTTTCATATTCCTTTTACGTTTTCTTTGTTTATTTCCAAATATCTCCGGCCTTTTACGGCCTGTATAAATAACATAAATGCAAAGTTATCAATTAATCGGTATCGGGCAAATAATTACAGGCGTAATCTTATCTTATTGAGTTTTTTTATTAATTTTGCAGCCGCAATTTATTTACAGAGTGCTTGGTAAACCTCTTAAAAAACAAGGAAATGAAAACAGATAAGCAACAAGTAAGTGTGCTGTTCATGCTTTTCAGCATACTTTTCTGCGTCTGCCTGATAACGGCAAACGTGTTAGAGACAAAGCAGATTTCAATCGGACCGGTGAACATCACCGGCGGATTGCTCGTGTTTCCGGTGTCTTACATTATCAACGACTGCGTGTGTGAGGTGTGGGGATTCCGCAAGGCAAGGCTCCTTATATGGGCAGGTTTCGCCATGAACTTCATCTTCGTGCTGTTCGGAGCGCTGGCCGACGCCATTCCGGGCGCGCCTTACTGGCACAACGACGAGGGCTTCCATGCCGTGTTCGGCCTTGCCCCGCGCATTGCCGCCGCCTCGTTTGTGGCCTTCCTTGCCGGCTCGTTCATCAACGCCTACGTGATGAGCCGCATGAAGATATCGTCCAACGGCAAGCATTTCTCTCTGCGCGCCGTGGTGAGCACAGTGTTCGGCGAAAGTGCCGACTCGCTGATCTTCTTCCCGCTTGCGCTGTCGGGCGTGGTGCCTGCCGGCGAGATGCTGTCGCTCATAGTGTCGCAGGTGGTGCTGAAGACGCTCTACGAAATCATTGTGCTGCCCGTAACGATACGTGTAGTGAAGAAGACCAAGGAGCATGAGGGCACCGACGTGTATGACAACGGAATAAACTATAACGTTTGGAAAATATTTAATCTACAATGATGACTGAAGACAACAGAAAAGACGAGGGACTGAAGGCCCTCGGCGCAAAGACCGCCTACAGAATGGACTATGCACCTGAGGTGCTCGAGACGTTTGAGAACAAGCATCCGGGCAACGACTACTGGGTGCAGTTCAACTGCCCTGAGTTCACATCGCTGTGCCCCATCACGGGTCAGCCCGACTTTGCCGAGATACGCATAAGCTATATCCCCGGCGAGCGCATGGTTGAGAGCAAGAGTCTGAAGCTGTATCTGTTCAGCTTCCGCAACCACGGCGACTTCCACGAAGACTGCGTGAACATAATAATGAAGGACCTCATCAGGCTGATGAGCCCTAAATATATAGAGGTGACGGGATACTTCACTCCGCGCGGAGGCATAAGCATATATCCCTATGCCAACTACGGACAGCCCGGCACTAAATACGAGAAGATGGCCGAGCACCGCTTCATTAACCACAACATGGGACGCTGACCTTAAGCCGCGACACATGCCATAAGGCCGCCCTGCAAACCAGACGACATCATGAAAAGTAAACTCCGCCTGCTAGCTGTCATACTGACGGCATTACTTTTTGTTCCGGCTGATGCCGAAGAAGTGCAAGACTCGTGCCGCAGCCGCGTGGCAGTGGTGCTCAGCGGCGGCGGCGCAAAGGGCATGGCCCACATAGGCGTGCTGCGCGTGCTGGAGCGTGCGGGCATACCTGTAGACATTATCACGGGTACGTCGATGGGCGCCCTGATCGGCGGCTTGTATTCAATAGGCTACGACGCTGCCACACTCGACTCGCTCGTAAAGGTGCAGGACTGGAAGACACTGCTGTCTGACAAGGTGGACGTGAGCAACCAGAGCCTGGCCGAAAGAGAGAAGCAGAACACCTATCTGCTGTCGCGCCCGCTGAGCATAGCCCGCAAGGCACGCAACGCCGCAGGCGGACTGATAAGCGGCACCAACCTGTCGCAGCTCTTCACACGCCTCACCGTAGGCTATCACGACTCAATCAGCTTTGCCGACCTGCCCATACCGTTTGCCTGTGTGGCAACAAACATCGTGGACAACACCGAATACGACATGTACGGCGGACACCTCTCGACAGCCATGCGGGCAAGCATGGCCATACCGGGCGTGTTCACCCCGGTGCGCAAAGACTCGATGGTGCTCGTAGACGGAGGCCTGCGCAACAACTATCCGGCCGACATAGCCAAGCGCATGGGGGCGGATATAATAATAGGTGTGTCGGTGCAGAGCGACAACCGCACGGCGGCAGAGCTGCAAAGCGGCCCCGCCATACTGATGCAGATCGTGGACATCAATTGCAAGAACAAGTTTGACGAAAACTGGGCTATGACCGACATTCCTATCAAGGTGAACGTAAAGGGCTACTCTTCGGCAAGCTTTACGCGGGCAGCCATCGACACGCTGATAGCACGCGGCGAAGAGGCTGCCATGCAGCAGTGGGAAAAGATTGTGGCACTGCAGCAGCGCCTTGCCTCAGAAGGCTACATCCACGCGGCACGTGCCTCGCGCCCAGTGCCGACAAGTTCGGAACTTACGTTCAAGATAGACTCAGTATGCTTCGACCGCATTGTGGCTTCCGACCGCAACTATATCATGTCGAAATACAGGCTCAACAAAGGCGACAGCGTTTCGGTGAAACGCATCGAGGAGGCTATCACTGCCCTCGGCGTAAACTTTCTATACACCAACCCGGGCTATACGCTCAACAAGAGCGGCAAAGGATACGTGCTGAGAATATCGGCAGACGACAAGCGCACAAGCAGGGTAAACCTCGGAGTGAGATTCGACACAGAGGAGATGGTGGCCCTGCAGGCCAATGTGTCTCACCAGATAAAGGCCCGCATACCTGTGATAATGGAGCTTACGGGCCGCCTGGGCAAGCGAATGATGGCCAGGCTCGACGCACAGATCAATCCGCTGCACTACGGAAAGATAGGCCTCTCGTATGTATTCAGGCACGACGACACAAACATCTATGAGGGCGGCAAGCGCGACTACAACTTCACTTACAACCAGCACTCTGTCAACCTGCAGCTGCTAAGCTTCAACATACGCAACTTCTCGGTAGACGTAAACGTTAAAATGGACTTCTACGACTTTCACGACATGCTGTCGGGTCCGTCGTCTGAATATGAGACTCTCGACAATGTCCACTTCTACAGCTACATCTTCAGGATGAACTACAACTCGGAAGACCGCTGGTTCTTCACCACGCGCGGCGCACGCTTCAACGCAGGATACGGCTACTACACAGACAACTTCATCAGCCACGGAGATGAACCCGGACTGAGCGTGGCCGACTTCATGTGGCGCATGTCGTTCCCGCTCAACAGCCGTTTCGTGCTGCAGCCCATGGTAAGCGGACGCTTCCTTATCGGCAACGACATTCCGCTAATCATGCGCAACTCCATAGGCGGCATGCATCCCGGAATGTATCTCGAGCAGCAGCAGCCCTTCGCTGGCATCGGCCACATAGAGTTTGTTGACAACATGCTGCTCACGGCACAGCTCATGGCGCAGCAGCGCATCATGGACAACAACTATATCATAGGCCGCCTGTCGTTCGGACAGCGTGGCGACAAGCTGCGCAACCTCTTCGAGAAAGGACCGATGACGGGATGCGAGATAGCATATTACTACAACAGCATGTTCGGCCCGATAGGCGCGTCGCTCGGATACTCAAGCCGCACGGAGGAGCCTTACTTCTACGTAAACCTTGGCTTCCAGTTCTGACAAGACGGGACTGCATGGGAAAACCGGTTTAACCTAAATCAGTCATTGTAATTCGGTCGCTATTCTTGCTTTATATTGAGCGGATTTCCGTCAGTTTCTTGCAGGCACTTTTATAGCTCATAATTAATAATTCATAATTAACAGACACCGCAAGACACGGAAATACACAAAACAAAAGGCATGCTTCTGCAACATGAAACATGCCTTTTTGCATGCCAATACATGGTCTTTCGCATGATAAAACATAGCCTTTCACATTTTAATTCGCGGCCGTTTACACACCGAAGCGCCGCATTATGCAATTAAACAGGCATGCTTTCGTACAGACAGGACAACAAAGATAAAATCACAAAGTTTTTTCTTAAAAACTCATCACTCATCACAAAGCGGCACAACCCGCTGTGTGACAGCACATTACAGTGTGACGAGTTGCCAGCGAAACTCATCACGCCCGAAGGCCGCAGGGCACGATGTGATGAGTTGGTCCGTAAACTCATCACACCTCAACACTCTGTAAGTCAACACTTTACATGGCAATGTGACGAGTGATGAGTTTCTAAAGAAAACTTTTTTGCTTATTCTCCTCCCTGCCCTTTCCTAAATATGATTGACTTCAAAGAGCCCTTTTCCAGATTAAAGTCGACTCCGGCTACCCCAAAAAAACGGTCATCAGAATTATGGTTAAACATCACCACCGCATCCAATCTCCCCGACTAAAGCTACAAAACTGCAAGCCAAGGAAGACAAATACAGGCAAAGCGGGCTGTATCAGTTTGTAAAATTAATTTCCACAGGCACGTTAAGGTTTGTTAGTTACAAATAGAAACTTGTCTATTTGCTATCCTACAAGTGAATTTTAGACACTTTATCATGTATTTTGCTATATGTATTTAGCAAATCAGCACAAAAAATATGATAAAATGTTCATAAGACTATAAAAAACAAATAAATATTCGTCTCAGACCATATTATTTTGTCATAAAAACTTTTAGATTTAGAAAAAATACCTATTTTTGCATAAATGAACATGTGTGCCGGACAAAATCAGGCCACACACAATAAAAGATCTAATAATAATGAAAAAGAAAATCCAATTCAGTCTCGTTTATCGCGACATGTGGCAGTCTTCAGGTAAGTTCCAGCCACGTAAGGACCAGTTGGAGCGCGTTGCTCCGGCAATCATCGATATGGGATGTTTCTCCCGCGTTGAAACCAACGGAGGAGCCTTCGAGCAAGTTAACCTGCTCGCCGGCGAGAATCCTAATGAGGCAGTGAGGGCATTCTGTAAACCGTTTAATGAAGTTGGCATTAAGACACACATGCTCGACAGAGGACTCAATGCCCTACGCATGTATCCCGTGCCCGACGACGTTCGCAGACTCATGTATAAGGTTAAGCACGCCCAGGGCGTTGACATCCCCCGCATATTCTGCGGTCTTAACGATGTCCGCAACATAATCCCCAGCATTAAATGGGCGCTTGAGGCCGGCATGACTCCTCAGGCTACTCTTTGTATAACAACATCACCAATCCATACAGTAGAATATTACAGCAACATCGCCGACCAGGTGATAGCTGCCGGTGCTACCGAGATCTGTCTTAAGGATATGGCCGGTATAGGTCAGCCGGCTATGCTCGGCAAGCTTACAAAGGCTATTAAGGACAAGCATCCAGACGTCATCATACAGTATCACGGCCACTCAGGACCGGGCCTCTCAATGGCTTCTATCCTCGAAGTGTGCAACAATGGTGCCGACGTTATCGATACAGCCATCGAGCCGCTGTCATGGGGTAAGGTTCATCCGGACATCATCTCTGTTCAGAGCATGCTGAAGAACGAAGGCTTCGAGGTTGCCGACATCGACATGAACGCATACATGCGCGCCCGCACCCTCACACAGGAGTTTATCGACGACTGGCTGGGCTACTTCATCAACCCGGGCAACAAGCACATGAGCTCACTGCTCCTCGGATGCGGTCTGCCGGGCGGTATGATGGGAAGTATGATGGCCGACCTCGCCGGAATACACCGTTCAATCAACTCTACACTGAAGAGCAAGGGACAGCCGGAACTCACAACAGACGAGATGCTGGTGAAACTGTTCGACGAAGTGGCATATGTATGGCCGCGCGTAGGTTATCCACCACTCGTAACTCCGTTCTCACAATATGTCAAGAACATCGCACTGCTCAACCTGCTCACCATGGCACAGGGCAAGGGCCGCTTCGTAATGATGGACGACTCTATGTGGGGAATGATTCTCGGCAAGAGCGGAAAGATACCTGGAACAATAGACCAGGAGCTCGTAGAGCTGGCTGAGAAGCAGGGACGTCAGTTTACTGATGCTGACCCGCACACACTTATACCTGACGCTCTCGAAGGCTTCAAGAAGGAGATGCAGGACAACAACTGGGACTTCGGACAGGACGACGAGGAACTGTTCGAGCTGGCTATGCACCCGGAACAGTATCGCGACTACAAGAGCGGAATGGCAAAGAAGCGTATGCTGGCCGACCTGCAGAAGGCAAAGGATGCGAAACTCGGCGCAAAACTCACACCGGAAGAAGTGTCAGCATTCAAGCACGCAAAGGCAGACGCCATCGTGTCTCCATTCAAGGGACAGGTGTTCTTCGACTTCGAAGGCAGCAGCGAGTGCGTTCCTTGCCTTGAGCCGTACATCGGACAGCACTACAAGGAAGGCGAAACATTCTGCTACATACAGACACCATGGGGCCAGTTTGAACCGGTACCGGCTGCACTCGGAGGCAAGCTGGTTGAAATAGCTGCACGCCAGGGTTCAAGAGTCAACCGCGGTGATGTGATTGCATATATTGAAAGAGACTGGATCAATTCTTAATCCGAACATATTCCCGGGCCGACGGAACAGCCCTACGCCCGGGATGCCATAGCTAATTGTTGCCATACGGCCGGCTTGCCAATATTGACGAACCGGCTTATGGCAACAATATCATAAATGAAACCACTGTATGCCGGCCGTTTTTAGCCCGAACCGGGCGTTAGAATTCAGCCGTTTTTTTGCTTTATATTGGGCTGATTTTCGTTTGATCTATCGCAGGCATGGATGGCTATGCGAAGAAAAGACACGCGAAAAGACAACCATAGAAAACAAAAAGCCGGATGAAAGCATGAATAAACAAAACAGATAAAACCATATGCCGACTGACAATCGAGCCGGGTTTAAGCTTTATTAAATATATACATAAAGAAAAACGGACGTGCATCCAAACAATTAATCCTACTTAAAAAATGAACTGGAGACAAATTATCGACAAGTATTATTCTGACAATGCAGAGCTGAAAGACATCCTTCTGCGCCACAGCAGCGCCGTAGCCCGCAAGGCTCTCGACATAGCAGAAAGGCATCCCGAACTGAATCTTGACCTCAACTTCATTGAGGAGGCCGCCATGCTGCATGACATAGGAGTGATAAAGACCGACGCGCCCGACATAAAATGCTACGGTCATGAGCCCTACATACGCCACGGAGTGCTCGGAGCCGAGATGCTCAGGGCCGAAGGAATGCCG
>NZ_HF986818.1:77098-102423 GCF_000431195.1 Prevotella sp. CAG:255
GAAGGAATGCCGCGCCATGCACGCGTATGCGAACGGCATACAGGCGCAGGGCTGTCGCTTCAGGAGATTGTAAGCCGCAACCTTCCGCTGCCGCATACCGACCTGCTGCCCGAGACGCTTGAAGAACAGGTGATATGCTATGCCGACAAATTCTTCTCAAAAACACGGCTCGACCGCGAAAAGACCATCGAACAGGCAGAAAAGAGCGTTGCGAAACACGGCGAAGAAGGCCTGAAAAGGTTCTGCCGATGGAAAGAAATGTTCGAATAAAGCCTGTCTTACCCTATAGTCTCAGACTTTAACATCAATAGGTAATCAGCATCAAGCCCGCCATTCACCTTACGCCGGGTGCATTGCCGCCATATCCTCAACTGATATAGCGTGGGCGTAAATAAGGTAAAAGACTATAATCAGCCCGACATAAGACAAGGACCACACCGGGCACAAACAACCATCTGATAAAAAAAACTTTGTTGATAAGCCATGGAACGCTGTTCCACGGCTTACCAACAAAGTATAATTTATATTATCAATTAAAGTTACCGTCTGCTTTCAGACTGCCGAACTGTTATCCTACAACAATCTGGCGCACAACATTCTTTTCCTCTTTGCGTATCTTAGGAAGCACAACCGTAAGCACGCCGTCGCTTACTTTGGCTGATATCTTCTCCTTGTCAACATCGTCGGGCAGTATCAGTGTCTGCTCAAACTTGCTGTAGGCAAATTCACGACGCAGATAGTGAGCCTTTTTCTCCTCCTCAGCATTGTTCTTCTTGCTCTCCATCTTTATTGACAAATCGCCGTCCTGGTTAAGATGAACATTGAAGTCTTCCTTCGTCATTCCCGGCGCAGCAACCTCAACCTCATAATCTATTTCGCTCTCTTTTACGTTTATTGCCGGAGCTGTAGCATTGGCTTTAGGCATGAAGTCTGTGTCAAAGAAATCGTTAAACACGTCGGGTAACCATGAATTCTTGCGATTAACTGGTATCATAATTATATTCTCCTATTTTTAATTGTTTTTTTATTTCTGTTCTGTGATGAGCTTCAAATCTTGTTGTCGGCTCTCACTAAGATATATTACAACTTACGTACCAGCATAAAAAAGCATGACATTTTGTCTGAACTACAAGACAAAATGTCATGCTGAATATATTTCTATACCTTCTGCCAAGCCGCATCAACGATGCTGCACAGAAGCATCAGTCTTCATCATCGCCTGCCTCATCAGCGTCGCTTTGCTCAGGCTTGATGTCGCAGGCTGAATACTTGTCGCGGTAAAATCCGTCTACAATGCTGTCGGCAAGGCTTATGTTAGGCACCTGCACTGAGTCGCAGCCAAGAGCCTCGGCCGCCGTGATGAATATCTCGGCTGCAGGAATGATAACGTCTGCACGGTCTACCTTGAGCCCATACTGCTCTATGCGCTCCTCTACACTTAGCACCTTCAGCTTAGAGTAAAGGTCTTTTATCTCATCAACCGTAACATATCTGTTTTCGCGCTTTGCATGTGTAAGCTTGAACAGCTTGTTGATGTTTCCGCCCGAACCTATTATCCTTATGTCGGGCATGTCCTTGGCAAATCTTTTCAGGTCGGCCTTCATCTTCTCGACGGTCTCCTTCGACACCATGCCACCCAACATTCTCAGCGTACCGATGTTGTACGACTGGCTGTGAGTGAGCGCACCGTCGTGAAGCAGAGAAATCTCAGTGCTGCCTCCGCCTACGTCGATATAGGCATAGTTGCCCTTTGCGCTGCCGATGTTCTCAACGATGTTGTTGCACAGCAGTCGCGCCTCTTCCCTGCCGTTGATAATCTCTATGTCTATGCCTGTTGACTTGCGGAGCTTATTGAGCACCTTCTTGCCGTTCTCGGCGTCACGCATGGCCGATGTGGCGCATGCCCTGTAGTCGTCAACCTGGTTGAGTTTCATTATCTGCTTGAAGGCCTTGAGCATGTGCTTCATCATGAGCATACGCTCCTTAGAAATCTTGCCGAGCGTAAATACGTCTGAACCCAGGCGCAGGGGCACACGCATATACATCACGCGTGATATCTGCTGCGTGCCGTCTTCGGTTGTTCTGAAGTTCTTTATGAGCAGTCGCGCTCCGTTAGAACCTATATCAATAGCTGCTAATCTCATATCTGTTTTTAATTTTAAAACTGTTTATCAAATCATCATTTCATACAGTAAGCTATGCATCGCATAACACACTGACACACAGACCGTTACAAACCGCAATACAAAAGGTCATGTTTTAGGCTGCAAAAGGCCGTCTTTTACATGACGAAAGGGCACCTTTTACAGGCCAAAATGCCACCTTTTGGAAACTGGCCGAAATCATTCGCCCTGACCGGCAGCCCTGGCTTCAGCCATATATGCGTTGTAAAGCTCCTCCTGCGAGCGGAACGGGCGGCCGTCTTCAACCTCCTGTATCACGTTGGCTCCGCTGCCGTCCACGATGCGTCCGTTGGTGGTGTCGCGCAGTCCGTAGTCAACCGTGCGCATAAGGTCTTTCTTCATGTCCTCGTCATAAACCGGAGCCATCACCTCGATGCGGTTGAGCAGGTTGCGCGGCATCCAGTCGGCACTGCCGATAAAGAACTTCGGATTGCCGGCATTGCCGAATATCAGTATGCGCGAATGCTCCAGATAGCGGTCTATTATACCAACGGCATGCATGTTGCCGCAAAGTCCCTGACGGCTTGTTACGAGCGAGCAGTTGCCCCTGAGCACGATGTCTATCTTCACGCCGGCCTTCGACGCGGCATAAAGTTTCTCTACAACGTCCGGCTCGGTTATATGGTTTATCTTCATCTTTATCCATGCCTCGCAGCCCGAGCGCGCATTCTTTATCTCCTTGTCGATAAGACTTATTATCCTTGTCTTCATCGAGTTTGGCGACACCATAAGCTCTCTGAACCTGAACTGCGAGAACGGACGGTCGATAAAGTCGAACACCTTCTTAACCTCAGCCACGATACTCTTGCGCGCCGTCATCATCAGATAGTCGGTGTACACCTTGGCGTTACCTTCATGGAAGTTGCCCGTACCGACACAGGCAATGCTGCCTTTGGTCGACTCTATATAGAGCAGCTTAGAGTGAACCTTAAGTCCCTCCACGCCATATATCACGTTTATGCCTTCCTCCTGCATGCGCTTGCTCCAGCGTATGTTGCTCTCCTCGTCGAAACGGGCAAGAAGCTCAACCACGGCCGTAACCTTCTTGCCGTTGCGTGCGGCGCATATCAGTGCCTTAACCACCTTTGAGTCTTTAGCCAGTCGGTACAATGTGGTCTTTATCGTCTTAACCTCCGGCTTTAGCGCAGCCTCACGCAGCAGGCGGATATACCCGTCGAACGAGTGATACGGCACATGGATGAAGAGATCCTTGCGGCGTATCTGGTCAAGAATGCTCTCCTGAGCAAGGAATTCTGGCTTCATCACGTGAGCCCATTTCGGATATTTCAGTTCGTCGTGGCCGCAGTCGGGGAATCCCATCAAGTCCTTGTGGTTCTGATAACGGCTGCTGCCCAAAGACACATCGAGCTTGCTCACGTTGAGTTTGCTCATCAGTTTCTTCTTCATCTCCTTGGGCATGCTCTTGTCGTAGATAAGTCTCACGGGCTCGCCGTGCCTGCGGCTGCTCACGCCCTTGGCAATTTTCTCAAGCACGCCGTAGTCGGAGTCGTTGTCCATCTCCATCTCGGCGTCCTTTGTAAACTTAAACGAATACGACTCAAATACGGCCGGCTTGAAGCCGATGAATATCAGCGGAAGGCAGTATCTAACTACATCGTCGAGATACATTATATTATCGAAGCCGTCTGACGACGGCAACTTGATAAAGCGTCCGTTCTCCCTGTCGGGCACCTTTATTATGGCCAGACTGCTCTTCGGGCGCGACGAACCGCTCGTTATGTCGGTCTTTCTGACAAGAAGATAAATACGGTTGTCCTCAAGCTGCCCTATCTCGCCTATCTCCGAATACCATATAGGGTTTGTGTAGCCGTTAAGGCGCTCGTGAAAGAAGTTTGTCAGAAATCTTTTCTGCTCATCGTTCAGCTGCGTTTCGTCAAGCATTCTTATGTTATGCTTCTCCAGGCAGTCGAACACATGGTCTATAGCCGAGGTGTACTCCTGGCTGTAGGCAGAGTTGAGCTTGTTTATCTTCGCCATGGTCTTGCGTATCGTGTCGTGCTGTCTGCGCACTTCCTTATTGTCAGACTCAAGCAGACGGCTGAGCGAAGCCATACGTACACGGAAAAACTCGTCGAGGTTGTTAGAATAAATACCCAAAAATGAGAGTCTTTCAAGCAATGGTATGTTTTCCTTCTGAGCCTCCTGAAGTATGCGATGGTTAAAATACATCCAGCTTACATCACGCTCAACATAACGTTTCTCCTTTTTGTTCTTGGCCATAACTCCTACTTCTTTGATTATTGTTTGTCCGTTTTCATGTCCCTGTTGCATGCATCATGGCCGGCACTGCGGCAAATACGGCATACGGCCGGCGCTGCAACAGCAATAACACTTATATTAATTTATTTTGCAAAAATATAACTATTATCCAACATTGCCGCTGTATTACATATTAAAATGATAATAAAATATCGTTACAAAGGCGTTTTCCTGCAACAATTTATCTGCATGTCTGCGATATGTCTGCCAAGTTTATGGCATGTACCGGGCAAAAGATATCATCACCAGACAAGACCAAACAAAACATAGAAACTTTCCGTCCATGCATTTTCCTGTTATCTTTACAAAAGGCATACATCTGCACACCCTCCACCATGAAGGCCAATATGACAGCCGCTGCAATACCGTTGCCACCGGGAACTGCACAAAATCATCAAGCAAAACAAACTCATGATACGGCAAGCTGCCATGCCGCTACAATAGCCTTAGTCGAATATGGACCAGCGCGGACGAGCATAACGACAGGACCATTGCGGCATATCTCAAGAAAAGATACGGAAACAGAAGGAGCCGGACGACAGACTTCGGCGACTGATTTGTGATGAACGACCATGTATTTCAGCTGAACACCTGCGTCCAAGACTAAGCCTCCGTTTCACATAAAAAAGTGTGCTTCAGGACAATAAACCATACACCTTACGGCAACAAGCGTACACACATACCGCACACAACGGCAAAAAAGCTCTAAAGAAAATATAATTCTTTAGTGTCAAGACGCGTATTTTGAAAAAAAAATTGTAAGTTTGCATAGACAATAATGCATGCGGCAGACCGAATGAGGCATGGGTCGACAGCAAGCCACAAGGCTTAAGCAAGGCTCTGCACGGTCTGGAAAGAAAACATTTGGCAAGCGTGAATACAAGAAAAACAGTAAACAACATACTCAAAATAGCATTTCCGCTGCTGTTCGGCGGGGCGATACTCTATTGGATGTACCGCGACTTCGACTTCAGAAGCATCGAGAACATACTCATCAACGAGATGAGCTGGACATGGATGCTGCTGTCGTTCCCGTTCGGCATACTTGCCCAGATGTTCCGCGGATGGAGATGGCGACAGACGCTTGAGCCTGTCGGCGAATATCCCAGAAGTTCAACGTCGGTCAACTCGATATTCCTTTCTTATGCAGCAAGCCTCGTAATACCCCGCATCGGAGAGTTCACACGCTGCGGAGTGCTCAAGAGATACGACGGAGTGTCGTTTCCGAAAGCTCTCGGAACCGTTGTTACCGAAAGAGCCATCGACACGCTGCTCATGCTGTTTGTCACCATGCTGACACTGCTGATGCAGATGAGAGTGTTCACGACATTCTTCTCAAAGACCGGCACAAGCATGGATTCTATCATCAACCGGTTCTCAACCACAGGCTATATCGTAACCGCAGCATGCGCCATAGCCGCAATTTTCTTGATCCACATACTGCTAAAAAAGCTCTCAATATATAATAAGGTGAAAGCTACCATGGGCGGAATATGGCAGGGAGTGATATCGCTGAAAAGCGTAAAGAACGTTCCCCTGTTCATATTTTACACTCTTGGGATATGGGTAAGCTATTTTCTGCATTACTACCTGACGTTCTTCTGCTTCGACTTCACGTCGTCGCTGGGCTTCCAGTGCGCCCTCGTTACGTTTGTGGTGGGCAGCATTGCAGTGATTGTCCCAACGCCTAACGGAGCCGGTCCGTGGCATTTTGCCGTGAAGACCATGCTCATCCTATACGGCGTGAGCGACACTAACGCCCTCTACTTTGTGCTGATAGTACACACGGTGCAGACCATGTTGGTCATACTGCTCGGCATATACGGATGGGCAGCGCTGGCATTCACCAAGAAGAGACACGCCGCACATACGGCGGAAACACAGATTTCGGCAAACATATAACAATAAATATGGACATACCGAAGTGCCGGCATACGGCGCGGAGGGACTGACCTGATAACAATTTAATCTATAATGACTATGAGCGAAATTAAAAATCTCAAACCGGAGTGCATCTGGAGAAACTTTGATGCACTGACACAGGTTCCACGTCCGTCAGGACATCTGGAGAAAGTTCAGCAGTTCTTGCTCGACTTCGCAAAAAACACAGGCGTTGAAGCATTTAAAGACGAGGCTGGCAACATCGTTATGCGTAAGCCCGCCACACCCGGCATGGAAAACCGCAAGACGGTGATTCTGCAGGCACACATGGACATGGTTCCACAAAAAGAAAAGACAAGTACTCATAACTTTGAGACTGACCCGATACAAACTTACATCGACGGCGAATGGGTAAGGGCTAAAGGCACAACTCTCGGAGCCGACGACGGTCTGGGCGTGGCTGCCATCATGGCTGTCATGGAGGCTAAAGACCTGAAGCACGGACCTATCGAGGCACTGATAACAGCCGACGAGGAAACAGGCATGTACGGAGCAAACGGACTGCCCGGAGGCGAACTTGAGGGCGAGATTCTGCTCAACCTCGACACCGAACAGGAAGGCGAGCTCATCATAGGAAGCGCAGGCGGCGTTGACATTACAGCCACTCTCGACTATCAGGAGGCTGAAAGCGACAAGACAGACGCAGCCGTTAAAATAACAATAAAGGGCCTGAAGGGAGGACACTCTGGTCTGGAAATATGCGAAGGCCGCGGCAATGCCAACAAGATGATGGTAAGAATAGTACGCGAGGCTATAGCAGAAGACGAGGCTTGCCTGGCAAGCTGGCACGGCGGAAACATGCGCAATGCCATTCCGCGCGAGGCTGAAGTAGTGCTCACTCTGCCGAAAGAGAACGTTGAAGACCTGAAGGCTATCGTTGCCGAATATAAGGAGACATTCAACAACGAATACAAAGGCATAGAGAGCGACATCGAGGTTGTAGCCGAGGACGTAGCACTGCCCGAAATGATCGTGCCGCAGGAAATTCAGGACAACCTGGTTGACGCCATCTACGCAGCACACAACGGCGTATGGCGCTATATCCCCACAATGCCCGAAATTGTAGAGACATCATCTAACCTTGCAATAGTTGACATCGACGGCGGCAAGGCTGCCATTAAGATTCTTGCCCGCAGCTCAAGCGAGACAATGAAAGAGGATCTGTCAACATCGCTCGAGAGCTGCTTCAACATGGCCGGAATGAAGGTTGAGTTCAGCGGCGCTTACGGCGGATGGGACCCCAACACCGACAGCGAACTGATCAAGGTTATGCGCAACATCTACAAGAACCTGTTCAACGAGGAGCCGACAGTTCAGGTGGTTCATGCCGGACTGGAGTGCAGCATCATCCTGTCTAAATATCCGGGTCTCGACATCTGCTCGTTCGGTCCGACACTGCTGTCGCCCCACACTCCGACAGAGCGTGCCCACTGGCCGTCAACAACCAAGTTCTGGGATCTGCTCGTAAAGACTCTCGAAGAGATTCCGGCTAAATAATTTTAGCTGAAACGATAAAAATTACACAAACCTAATACATGCTGAAGGCGGAAGGCAAAGGGCAAAATGAGCCCCGAACCTTCCGCCTTTTCTGTTGCAGCACCTGGCATAAGAACGCCATAAACACGCCACATGACAAGAAGCGGAAAATCATGCCTGCACGACAAATTAATGACGATGCACACAGCCGATTTGCAAAAGGCCACAAAACGCACTGCAAAAGGGCATCTTTCAGAGGCTAAAAAGCTGTCTTTCGGAAGACAAAAGGACACCTTTTGCAAGCATACTCATAACCAACTGATTTTCAAGACGATACACAACGTCTAAAATTTATACGGCATACATCAACCTGCAACGACGACAACACGCCATAAACTGATGTGCCACAAGATATAAAAAGAGTCACAACACCTATTGCACCTGTAAATAAAAAATCACGGAAAGCCGTGAAATGCAGGACACAAAGACTTTATATTTTCGCAACATGCAATCGTTAATAAAAAATATAAAGCAATGAAAAACTTTTATCAACTATCACTATGGTGCATCATGGCATGCACTCTTCCACTGACATTATCATGCAGCAGCGACGAAGAACTGTCGCCCGGCCCTGATCCCGACCCAATTATTCCCGACAACGGCATTGTCAGCCTGTCGGCAGAAGGCCAACAGGCCGACGTAACCATACCCACGGCACAGCCCTGGGAGGCAGAATCGTCGGCCGACTGGCTGCAGTTGTCGCAGATGGGTGGCAAAGGCGGCGAGAGCGTAAAGATTATAGCTGCACGCAACATCACCCGACAAGAGCGCATTGGCTACATACGCCTGAGCAACGCGGCCGGCACACGCGCCGCGGCAGACTCAATGCAGATTGTGGTGAAACAGCCGGCAGCAGAGAGCGAGACTACGGGAGTGGTGCTGACATCTGCCTGCTACCGCGACGGCAAAGTGTATGTAAAGATATACAACGGACGCTCGTCTGAAAGCAGCATGCAACAGCTGGGGATAGTGAGCGGCAGCAGTTTCAGCTTCACTGATCCCGACGCCACCTATCCCGAAAAGGAACCTATCGTGTATATAAAGAAAGGTCAGGAATATGAGGCATGCCCTTATGTCATCCTGAATGCCGACGGCGAGGCCAAAGGCAAATTCTCTATTGCAGGCGAGGCATCTGTAAATACACTGCGCGTAAAGCAGAACATCGTCTACAAAAAAGAACTTGGCGAGCTGGGCAACAGCGGCTCTGCCACCACCCACTTCACCGACGGCACCACTATATACATAGGCGGAGGTATAGTGGAAAAGACCAACCTGGGATATGAACAGACCGTGACAACCAATGAACTGCGCTCATACGACACAGCGACAGGCGCCGAAAAAACATACGCCGACATGCCCGTCAGCGGTCAGGGCGCATGCTGGAACGGCACACCCGTAATCATAGGCGACGGCGGAATATATTATCTCGCATCAGGAAAATGGAACCTTGCCGCCACGCACAACGGAGAAGTAAAAGCCGCCAGCATTAACAACAACATTATCTATGCCGTAACCGACACCCACATCTGCGCATACAGACTTGACAAAGACAGCAACGGCAACATAACAGCCACGGCAGACGGCAAAACAGCACACGGCACGACATTCGGCGAAAGCACACGCGCCACATCTGACGGCAGGGGCAGCACATGGCTGCTGGACGACAGCCGGCACACGGCATACATGATAGACGGCAACAAACTGACGGCGCAACGCTGTGCCCCAGCCGACTCGCTCGCCTCCGACTTCAGTTTCATCGGCGTTGCCGGCGGCTATATCTATGCCTTGAGCAACGGTTCAGTAGTGCGCTACGAGACAGGCAGCAGCAACCCGCAACCGCTGAAGATGCTCGGCACATTCAGCTGGACAGGCGAAACAGAATGTGTAGACGGAGTGTTGTATAACTTTGGCGGACTGACCAACTTCCGCGGCACGTACACCGCATCGAAGCAACTGAACCGCTTCTCGCCATCCGACTATGCGCCGATATCCGTCTCGATATTGCCCGAATAGACCGGCACTACACATACAGTCAACACAAAATGGCAGCTCAGCCACAATTGGTCATCAGTATTCGGCAGAATCAATGTTATCTATTGAGCCTATTATAGTCTGAATTTTAGCTGAAATGACGGCCAAATAAACAAAACATCAGACGGCATGACGACAATATAAAAGAACAAGACAGAGAAAGCATCAGACTGCTAATAGGATTAAGACACATGCTGCGGAATGACCGATTGGGGCTTCAAGGCTCTATACGCCGACAAAAAGGCTATAGAGCCTTGGTTTAATTTACATAAGCACAACTAACACGACAAAAACCGAACAAAGAAACGCAACAAGCCATTGTAACACAATTTAAATACAAAATTAAAATTCATTTCATTCATTTTTATTTTGAGATTAGCCCAACTTGCAGTATCTTTGCACCGCAAAACAGAAATTTTAATTTATTCATGGACGATTATTACGCGGAAAATATGAACTTGTAAGCGCGGAGGTTTGCTCATTGATGCTGACCGCCGTGCAGTCATAACCGTTTCGGAGGATTAGCAAATGAGAACATATTGGAACACAACCAAAGGCCTTAGGCAGATTGGCGAGTGGGAGCCTAACTGCTGGATACAAGTGACATGCCCGACGGAAGAAGACCAGCGTCTTCTTGAAAATGAATTTAAGATTCCCGATTATTTCCTTTCTGACATCAGCGATAATGATGAGCGTGCCCGTTATGAATACGATGACGGCTGGATGCTCATAATCCTGCGTATACCTTTTGTAAAGGAAATCAGATCGAGAACGCCCTACACCACCGTGCCGCTCGGCATAATACACAAGCGCGACGTAACCATCACGGTGTGCTTTCACGAAACAAACATGATGATAGACTTCGTGAGCTATCAGCAGAAGCGCGGCGAGGGCTTCACCGACTACGTCGACATGATTTTCCGCCTGTTCCTCTCTTCGGCCGTATGGTATCTGAAACGGCTGAAGCAGATAAACAGCCTGATTGAAAAATCAAAGCGCAACCTTGACAAGGAAGTGAACAACGAGTCGCTCATAGGCCTGTCAAGACTGCAAGACTCGCTGACCTACTTCATCACATCCATCCGCGGCAACGAGAACCTTCTGGCAAAGCTGAAGTTCAAGCTGCAGGTGGACGAACTCGACGCCGACCTGATTGAGGACGTAAACATCGAGATGAGCCAGGCGCGCGAAACCACAAACATATACTCTGACATTCTCGAATCTACCATGGACACATATTCGAGTATCATCAACAACAACATGAACACCGTGATACGTACGCTCACCTCAGTGTCGATTATCCTGATGTTCCCCACGCTCATAGCCAGCCTGCTCGGAATGAACCTCATAAACGGCATGGAACAATGGAAATACGGCTTCGTGATAGCCATAATAGTATCCGTGCTCATTTCAGGCATATCATGGTGGATTTTCCGCCACAAAAGGCTCATTTAACCCAAGAAAAACGTTTTTTTCCAAATTTATTAGGTATTTACAATATTTTTAATTAAGTTTGCACACCTAAGGTTTTACCTGAAAATCAATTCATGAACGAATAAAAAGTTATATGATGGACTCTCAAGAAAAGACACTCAGCCAAGAGAACACTGAGAAAATGAATGTTGAACTAACCGATAACAACATGCAAGAAAACTGCGCTGCCAATGAAAACAACGCAGAAGTGACAACCGACACCACCGAAACAGGAGAATTTGTCTCAGAAAGTTCTGAAGCTGCCGCACTGAAAAAAGTATATAAAAGCAAAAGCGAAATAATAGAAAGGGTGAAAGAAATCGCACACAGCGACGAGCATCCTCAGAAAGGCGAAATAGATTACCTCAAAACAATCTTTTACAAACTTCACTTTGCCGAAAGAGAAGCTGACATGAAAGCATATCTTGAGGGAGGCGGCGACCCGGCAAACTACAAAGTGCTTCCTGACGAAGACGAAGAGGTGTTTAAGGCTGAGATGGGCGTAATAAAGGAAAAACGCGCCAAACTGTTCCTTGAGCAGGAAAAAGAAAAGCAGGAAAACCTGAAGAAAAAGCTCGACATCATCGAGAAGATCAAAGCTATGGTTACTTCGCCCGAAGAAGCCAACAAATCATATCAGGACTTCAAGAAGCTGCAGCAGGAGTGGAAAGAGATCAAGCTCGTGCCGGCAGAAAAGGCGAACGAGCTGTGGCGCAACTATCAGCTCTACGTTGAGCAGTATTACGACCTGCTGAAACTAAACAGCGAGGCACGCGAATACGACTTCAAGAAGAATCTTGAAATAAAGACAAAGATATGCGAGGCTGCCGAAAAGCTCGGCACAGAGGAAGACGTGATAAGCGCATTCCACCAGCTGCAGAAACTGCATCAGGAGTTCCGTGAGACCGGCCCTGTTGCAAAAGAACTGCGCGAGGAAGTGTGGGCACGCTTCAAGGCAGCATCTACTATAATTAACAAGCGCCATCAGCAGCACTTCGAATCGCTGCGCGCAAAAGAGGAAGACAACCTCACAAAGAAGACCGCGCTGTGCGAGAAAATTGAAGAAATAGCCAAGGAAGAAATAAAGACCGCAGGCGAATGGGAGAAGAAGACCAAGGACATTATCGCCATACAGGCTGAATGGAAGACCATAGGCTTCGCTCCGCAGAAGATGAACGTAAAGATCTTTGAGCGTTTCCGCGCTGCCTGCGACGACTTCTTCAGCAAGAAAGCTGAATTCTTCAAGAACATGAAACAGCAGTTTGCTGAGAATGCCGACAAGAAGAGAGCACTCATCGAGCAGGCAAAGGCTCTGCAGGACAGCACCGAATGTAAGTCGACAAGCGACAAGCTGATAGCCCTGCAGAAGGAATGGAAGACCATAGGAATGGTGCCTAAGAAACTTGGCGACAAGCTATGGAACGAGTTCCTCACTGCATGCAACCACTTCTTTGAGGCACGCAACAGCGCCAACGCCGGCACACGCAACGAAGAGCGCACCAACCTCGAGAAGAAACGCGGCATAATAGAACAGCTGAAAGCACTGGCTGAGAATGCCGGAGACAACATACAGGACAAAGTGCGCGAGCTTATCGACGAATACAACGCTGTAGGCCACGTTCCGTTTAAGGAGAAAGACAAGCTCTACAAAGAGTATCACGACATATTGGACAAGCTTTACAAAGAGCTTAACATATCAACAGCACGCCGCCGTCTCGACAAGTTCAAGAACAACCTGAAGAACGTTGCAGAGAAGGGCGCTGACGCTCTCGACAACGAACGCGCACGCCTGATGCGCCGCTATGAGGCAATCAAGCAGGAAGTTCAGACCTACGAGAACAACCTCGGATTCCTTAACGCTTCGAGCAAGAAGGGCAACAGCCTCATCGACGAAATGAACAGAAAGGTTCAGAAGCTTAAGGACGACATGAACCTTGTACGCGAAAAGATTAAGGCCATCGACGCCGAGAACAAAGACGAAGACTGATTTTCGGCAAGACAGTCAGAACAATAAACATAGATAAGTAAATTGAAAATTAAAATTATCTGCATACTCACGCTATTGCTTGGCGTCACCGCCCTAAAGGCGCAGACGCAAAAGCAATGGCGTGATTCTTTATCTGTAATAAACAGCCAGCTTTATCTTCATCCCGATTCTACGGACCTGTTGCTGCAGAAAGCTGCCGTCAACCTTCAGCTGCTTGAATGGGAAGACGCAGCCGAGACATGCAACGCTATTCTGAAAAAGGATACGGTGAACCTTTCGGCACTTTACTTCAGAGCTTACGCCAACAACAACATGCGCAGGTATGAACTGGCAAGAAACGACTATGAGGACTTTCTGAGAATGTCACCACGCAACATGCAGGCACGACTCGGACTGGCATACACATACATACAGCTGAAGCGCAACGCACAGGCCATGGACGAGTTCAACAATCTTGTTGAAATGTTCCCAGACAGCAGCATCGTCTATGCCGCAAGAGCAGAACTCGAGAAAGAGATGCGCTCATACGAAACGGCACTGTATGACTACAACGAGGCGCTGAAACGCGAGCCCGACAACCAAGACTACATCATTTCAAAGGCAGAAGTGCTCATCAGTATGGACAGGAAGAGAGAGGCAAAAGCCCTGCTCGACCAGCTCGTAAGAAGCGGAGTTGCACGCGGAGCGCTGAAGGATCTGTACGCTAAATGCAAATAACCCGTTTATTGCAGCACAATGACATCAAAGTTTTTTCAGCTTCTGCGGTTTTCTATTGACGAATCACAGCCGGCTCCCGAAGGCATAACTGCCGCCGACTGGCCGATACTGTTCCGCATGGCCAAGGAACAAAACCTTCAAGGCGTTATCTTCCATGGCATTAACCGCCTGCCAAAAGAATGTCTGCCCGAAAAGGAGATGACCATGAGATGGTTTGCCCTAAGCCGCCAGATAGCCAAACTCAACACAAAGGTAAACGTCAACGCAGCTAAAGTTTCTGAAACATTCAGGCGCAAAGGACTCCGCACGTGCCTGCTTAAAGGACAGGGAAACGCCCTGCTCTACCCCGACCCGCACATGCGCACGCCGGGCGACATAGACATATGGGCAGAGGGAGGATACAAGAAGGTGATGAAGACCGTAGGCTATATGGCTCCGGGATGCAAGCGATGCTATCACCACACTGACTTTCCCGACTATGGCGGAACCACCGTTGAACTGCACTACCGCCCTCAGTTTATGAACAATCTGATAAGCAACGCCAGACTGCAGGACTATTTCAGCAAGAACGCCGGCAAGCAGTTTGCAAACATTGTGCAGCTGCCCGACGGAGCCGGTAGCATAGCCGTGCCCACTGCAGCATTCAACCGCATATATCAGATGGCACACATCTCAAACCACTTTTTTCATGAGGGCATAGGTCTAAAGCAGCTCTTAGACTATTACTACGTGCTGCGCCAGGGATTCACGGCAGCCGAACAGCAGGCTGACACACGCACGCTGAAGCGCTGCGGACTTTATAAGATGGCCACGGCGGTGATGTACGTGATGCAGAAGGTGTTCTGTCTCGACGACAAATATCTCATAGTCAAGGCCGACGAGCGGCTCGGCAGATTTCTGCTCAACGAGATTATGCTCTCGGGCAACTTCGGCTTCTACGACAAGCGCATAGATAAATACCGCGGAAGTCAACTGAAAAAGAACATACAGAGACTTGTGCGCGACGCACGCTTCATGCTCATCTTCCCCGGCGAGAGCCTATGGGAGCCCGTCTTCAGGCTCTATCATTTCTTTTGGAGAAGAGCTGCCAGATATTAGACAACGCCGCCACGGATATGCACCAACAGCTGCACGGCGCGCCAACATGTAAAAAACAAATCTTCGAAGTAAATGTAACATGATGCAAAAGGCATCATTCTGCACGCCGAAAGACCACATATTGAGATGCAAAAGGCGGTCTTTTACGCTATAATATGCCGCCTTTTACAAAACACACAACTAAAAAGTTTTTTACAGAAACTCATCACTCGTCACATCACGATGTAGAAAGCTGAATATCAGGCAATTACACTGTGATGAGTTGATTTGCCAACTCGTCACGCCCTCATGACCGATTCCTGCGCGTGATGAGTTCAGACTGCAACTCATCACGCGGTATTCTTCTGAAAATCAGCCACATACGCACGAATGTGACGAGTGATGAGTTTTTATTAAACCCAAATCTGTCATTAGACCGCACATAGCCTTATCTATTTTGTGCATTCATGCTTTCAGCCCGTCTTTTTGTTTCTATTGGCGTCTTTTTGTTAGCATTTTCTTGACATAGCCCGCTATGCCTACGAAAAAAGCTAACAAAAATCCACTCAATATAAAGCAAAAATACAGACCGAATCATAATAGCAGGTTTTGGTTATAACAATTCTACTGACACAAGATATATACTGTACACCAACAGCAAATCACGCAACCGGCACTATTCTGCAGCCGTTATGCGCAGCATAAGATACGGAGCATCGGGAAGACGCACGCTGCCGTGTTTCTTGTCGTAGACACGGTCGCCAACGGGAGCAGTTGTTTCAAACACCTGCGGACATTCGGTTACGGTCATATTCCATGTGTCAATAATCTCAACCTTCATTCTTACGCCCTCCTTAAGACGCGGATACACACCGTTCTTAACAGGCAGTTCGAAAGTCCAGCGAGGCTTAATCTCCTTGCCGAGATATATTATGTAATAGTTTTCGCCGGCCGTGGAAGTGTAAGGGTCCCAGCTGCTGTCGCTCAGCATCAGCGGATTAGGCATGGCGTCAAGGATGTCGCGCATAAAACCTATACGCTTCCATGCCTCGCCCTGGAACGTTCCGCCAATGGCAAGGAAGTCGCGCGAATAGTCAGTAGGACTGTCCATATAGCACTCGCCATGACCAACATAAGTGCCGGCCACAGTGCCCTGCCACATGCGGTAGAGCATCTCCTGCCCGCTCAGGCTGCCCCAGCGGTTGTCCATATTGCCCTCATAGCACACCTCATCGAATATCACGGGCTTCTTATATATATTCCTTACCGTGGCAGCACGGCCGAAGCCCTCCACCGGTGCCTGATCCTGCACGCTGGCATGGGTGTACTCCGGTTCCCAATACTTATAGTATTTTGCCGTGTGGCTGTGTATAGAGCAGAGATGCGAATAAGGGTCGTGCTTCACTATCTCGCGCGTAAGCTCGTCCCACACCTCCGGCTGCCAGTGCCTGAAGAAATCATACTCATTGGCCAGCGACCACCATACATTGCGGAAAGAGCTGACACGTGCAGCCACATAGCGAAGATAGCGAAGATTGACATCCTGCGGCATACGGTCGAAATTCCAGCGGCCGTCGTCGTAAGGATGAAACAATATCAGGTCGGCCTCAACACCTATTTCAGCAAGCATGTCGATACACTTCTCCACATTGTCAAAATAAGCAGGATTAAAGCGTGTGTAGTCCCACTCATATATGGGCCTACCAGACTTGTCCTTCTTTATGCTCTTTATCTCAAAGGGGAAAAGTTCGGGCTCGGGATAGCCTGGATCAAAATTCTGCACAAAGAGCAGCATCCTTATTTTGTTGAACCGAGCCTCGCTGAGCGACTTCACGGTGAGCTTCTGCATATCGGCAGACACATGCATCCAGTCGTATGCCGTGGTGCCGATGGGGTAATAGCGGGTGCCGTCGGCATACTTAAAAGCATACCGGCCGTCCACCACGACAGGACCATGATTGCCGGCAGAAGGACTTACACACTCGAAGCTGCCCTGCTGAGAGTCGAGAGCCTCCAGACTGCTATGCGTTACATAAGTCCACTTGCCGACAGTCTTCGGCATAAAGCGCACCTTGAACACACCGTTACCGGCATAAAATCCGCTCACGGTCATCGTTGTGTCAGGTCCGCTGAATGTTGCCGTAAGCTCCACGTCAAATGGATTGGCAGATGTCTTGGCCTTCATCGCCAGTTCAAATCTGCCCCAGCGCTCAACTGCAGCGGCCGACACAGAGCATGCTACGGCTGCAATCAACAATAAGATTAAACAAAAACGCTTCATAAAAAAGATATTATTCAGTAATTAAAATCATTAAAAACACACGCCTTTCAGTCAGTCACGATTAGTTTAAAGTCAGTAACCTCAACCTCTCCGTCGCCACCGGCATACAGTCCCGGGCGAAGAGACAGAAATCCGTAAACCGTATTATGATGCACGCCTGACACCTCAAATCCCCACGGAAACTTATGCCACGTCTTGCCGTCGGCGCTATACCATGCAGAGAGCACGTCATGGTCGCTGCGCATGCGCAGCCATAGCCGTCCGGTCCGGCATGCCTCGCTACACTTGGAGACAGCCCTGCTTACTTGTCCGCGGCGATAGCGCAGCAGTCCGTCACGGCTAAATCCGTAGCCAAAATGGAAGCGTTCGTCATAATAAGCCACCAATCCGGCCGATGCCCCATCGCCCTTCAGCGTCAGGCATGCCTCTATCTCATATTTATGGGCACTTGTGCGGGCCAATAGCGGTGAGCCTTCTGCCGGCGACTTGCCCTTAGACTTCACGACAATCTTGCCTGGCTTTATGTCAAAGCGTTCTCTTATGTCGTTCTCACGGCATGTCTGCCATACAAAGTCGCCAATGCCCCACACCTTTTTCACAGCAGGCGAAGGCAAGGATATGTCGCCGTCCTTCAGCCTCAGCCACCCGTCCTTCAGCTCCAGTTCGCGCAGCAGGGTCTGACGCCCGAGCGTCTGAAATCCGTTCTCGTAGGCATGGAATATCATGAAGAGCCTGCCGTCGGGCGTGTCTACGACAGAACCATGCCCCTTGCTCCACCATCGCTCATCTCTCGACTGCGTGCGCAGCAACGGGTTAAACGGTGCATTCTCCCATGGACCAAACACGCTTTTGCTGCGTGCCTCCACAACCATGTGGCTGGTAGGCGGTCCTGCCGTGCCGCCTTCTGCGGCAAACATATAGTAATAGTCGCCCACCTTTTTTACGTTGAGTCCCTCCATCGAGAAACTTTCTATATCCCAGTCTTCTGGTATAGGCCAGCCCTTATACACGCTGACAGGCTTTCCGCTTATCTTACATCCGTCGGCCGTCAGCGGATACATGTCGCCCGAACTCATAAGCAGCCATCGCCTGCCGTCGCCGTCAACAACATGCTCCGGGTCAATACCGCCCACATTCAGGTCAACAGGCTCGCTCCATGGTCCTTCAGGACTGTCAGCCCATGTAACCATACTTGTCTTTCCATGGCTGCTCAGCGTCGGAAAGTAGATATAGAACCGCTCGTTGTGCACAACGATGTCGGGTGCCCACACATCTCCGGCAAAATGGTTGAGTGCCGTCGAACAGTAAGTCCAGTTGACCAGGTCGTACGATTTATATACCACAAGTCCGGGAGTGTACACAAATGAGGAGTGAACGAGATAATAGGCATCGCCGTATCTCACTATCGAAGGGTCAGAGTTGTCGCCCTCAAGTATCCTTACCGTGTTGCGGCTCTCGTCGGCAAAGCCGTCTGACGCACTGCTGCCGACAGGCATAAGCACGCCGGCAAGAGCAAGCAGCACACAAGCCATCATATTCTTTTTCATAATCATTCTATTGCATTTTAAATGTCCTGACAGTTCATCAGAAATAAACCTTGCAAAGCCAAGATCGTAAATACCTGGCTTAAACCGGTTGTCAGCCAAGAAAAGGGCCGGCAGACATAATCTCTCCGCCGGCCCACAAAACACATCAACTATTCATATTATTCCTGAGCAAGACCATAACCGTTGGTTATCTTACCCTTCGACTTGCTGAGCACCTCGAAAGGCATAGGCCAATAGTAACGTGGAGGAACGTTGCCGGCAGCCACTCCGGGCAGAAGGTTGCTGTTGCAATAATGATCAGCATACTTCACAATTGTTGCTCCCCAGTCGGTCTTCGTATATCCGTCGGCCTCGAGTGCCTTGGCTTCAGCGCCGTTCGGATCGATGTATTCGAAGAGTCCCTTTATAGCAAGGTTGTTGTCTGTGCCGACCACCTTGTCGGCCACGTCGGTTGTTCTGTAATCAAACTGTCCGCGCCATCCGGGATACAAAGCAGGATTAGACTTGTCGGCATCGTATGTCAGAGGCGAATCCAGATGCACCTTCTTCACCCAGATATAGTTTGATATAACGTTGCCGTTGCTGAACTCATGATATCCCTTTGTCTGAAGGTCGTTCACCATTTCAGTCATTTCGGCACGCACGGCAAGAGCCCTCTCGACAAATTTTCCTGAGCGTATAAGGTCCCAGCGGCGTGTGCCTTCGCCGAGCAGCTCGAGCTTGCGCTCCTGCATGATGACCTCTTTGAGAGCCTCGCCCGAAGCAGATATGGCATGACTGTCGTCGCCGAACGCACGGCGGCGTATGTCGTTGACAATAGCCAGGGCCTCACCGTCCTTGCCAAGTTCTGCCTTAACCTCAGCCTGCATAAGCAGCAGGTCGGCCAAGCGGAGCACAGGCCAGTTGATGCCCGACATACGCTGTGATGTGGTGTACGGAGGATTCATTCTGTTTTCGTCCCACTTGTTGATGGCGATACCGCCGTCGAGCTTGTTTCCTGGAGTGAAGCGCAACATGGCCTCGTTGCCGTCGCCATTGCTGCCGGTAACAGTAACACTTGCGTCACGGCGCTTGTCGCCTTCTTCAAACTCACCGTAATAGAATGTTGGGATAACTCGCAGAGCTGCAAACGACTTACACGGAGCTGCCTGGTTAGAACCGCCGTTAGACGGACGGCCGAAAGCATAAGGATATTCGCTCGAAGTGGTCTGGCCGCTCTGTCCGCCTTGAATGTTGCCTACCTCAAATATTGATTCAGGACTTATCTGCAGGTCGTGAGCATACTGAAAATGACGCTGGAACGGATTGTTGGCATATCCACGGTCGTCAACAGTTACAAGAGTTGCCGTTCCACGGTTCTTTACAGCTTCATCAAGATAATACTCGGCAATTTTGTAATAGTCGAGATAATCGGTGCGGCGTGCATAAATACTCTTATACTCCTCCTTGCCCTTGGTTTCGAGCTGAACGTCACCATAGAGTCCGGGAACATCCGTGCGCACGGTCTGCCAGCCTGCAGAATAAAGGGCTGCCATACCGCAAAGAGCCTCAGCAAATCCGCGGGAGAAGCGCTCTGCTGTTATGCTGCCTTCGCCCAGCTTATACATCAGCGGAGCTGCCTCCTTTAGCATGCTTATCACGTTATCGTAAATATCAAAACGGGAATTAAGCTCATAATCAGTGGCGGCTGTATTCTCATATCCGTAAGGCACATCTCCATAATGCTTTACAAGTTCAAAATAGCAGAATGCCTTCATCGTAAGAGCTTCACCGTAGAGATGTGTCCAGTCGTTTACCTGCCCCTTCTCACGTGCATCTATAAATGCCTGCTTTGTGTCGAGAAGAGAGAGCAGTTCTGAAGTGCGGGCTATGATTGTGTACAGACCGTTAAATCCGCTGTTGCCGGCACCTATGCTCAACTGCTCCGGCTGAAGCCTTGCGTTAGAGTTGTTGAGAGATCCGCTCTCGGGATATGTCTCAGAGTCAGAACCTATCGGGTCGTTCCAGCGATAAGCTCCCATAATACAATTCTGGCGATATTCGGCATAGCACCACGACAATACCTTAAATGTCTCCGTTGTAGAAGATGTCACAAATCCGCCGTCAGCATTCTCTGGCGATGAAGTGTCAAGATAATCACTGCACTGCACAAACGAAAGGCTCAGCGCCAAAGCTGATATATATATAGCTATTTTTTTCATGATTATTGTTTTTTATTTTATCAGAATGTAAGATTTAAACCAACTACAAACGAGCGTGCACGAGGATATGTTCCCCAGTCAAGTCCCGTAGTAGGATATTTTGCGTTATTATGAGCTGTGTCTGCGCTCACCTCCGGGTCAAGGCCTGAATAGCCGGTGAGGGTGAACAGATTATAGACTGTTCCATAGAAGCGGAGCTTGCTGATGCCAACCTTGCGCAACAGATTCTGCGGAAGAGAATAGCCTAAGGTCAGAGTGTTGAGGCGCAGATAGGAACCATCTTCGATAGCAAGCGTTGATGTAGTTCCGTTTTCGCTGTAGCACAGAGGCAAAGTTGAGTTTGCGTTGGCAGCATTAAGCTGCTCGGGAGTTGTAAGATGTACCAGCTGTCCGTCTACGATATCATATATTTTATAGCATCCGTTTACGAACGAGAGCTTGTTCTCATAAGCACCGCCTTCTTTTGCACAGTACATTGAAGCCACTTTGTTTACGTTGTATATGTCGTTTCCGTAACTCCAATTGAAGTACATTCCAAAGTCGAAATTCTTATATGTGGCGTTGATGTTGAAACCACCAGTATGAACAGGATTCATGTCGCCGATTACAACTACGTCGGCCTCATCAATAACGCCGCTGTTGTCTATGTCGCGGTATTTAGGCAGACCTGGATAAGCGTTCTGTCCTGCCGGACGGTCGATGCCGTGTACAGGGTTGATAAACGAGCCGAGGTCGGCAACGCCTTCTTTAAGAACATACAGACCGTTGACATAGTTGAAGTCTTCGGGTTTGTAGAAGCCTTCATAGATGTAGCCTCTGACAAGACCAACCGGACTGCCTTCCTGCAGGATATAATCGTTGCCAGGGAATGTGCTGCTTCCGCACCACTGCGAACTGTAAAGTCCTGTTACGTTCTCAGCAAGTTTGTCGACATTGCCCTTGTTGAAGTTGATGTTCATACCGGCAGTGATGTTCCAGTCTTTATCCTTATAGACAACTCCTGAGAGAGACAATTCTATACCCTTGTTGCTGGTCTGACCTATGTTGTCGTATGTAGCCGTAAATCCTGTTATTCCTGGCAGTGATGTCAGCATAAGGAGGTCTTTTGTCGTATTCCAGTACAGATCGAGAGAACCCCACAGACGGCTGTTGAAGAAACCGAAGTCGATACCGATGTTGCGTGTTATCGTTGTTTCCCACTTCAGGTCTTTGTTGGCCATCTCAGTAGACGACAGGTCATAAGAAGAGAAATATTTCTTTCCAAGATTATACTGCCATCTCAGGTCAGTTTCTGAAGTCCATGTCTGCAGCCACAAATCAGAGTTGATGCCGTCGTTACCAACACTACCATAAGAGAAACGCAGCTTAAGATTGTCGAGCCACTCGCGTGTGCCTCTCATGAAAGGCTCTTCTGACAGACGCCAGCCGATAGCTGCTGCCGGGAAGTAGCCCCAACGGTGATCGGGAGAGAACTTAGAAGAACCATCAGCACGGAATGTCAGCGTGAACAGATAACGGTCCAAAAGCGTATAGTTTGCACGGCCGAAGAAAGACAGGATGCGCTCAGGCACTTCTACACTTGAGAAGAACTTGCTTGTTCCGGCAGCCTTGTCATATTGGTTTATCATGGCAAAAGCATTGTCCTTGCTGAAGTTTGACGGGAAGTGGCTTGCGTCGATTTCTATTTCATCGCCTCCTGAATCAGTAACCTCATGACCGAGCAGGATGTTAAGTTTATGTTCCTGCGGCAAGAACTTGAAATCGTAGCTCATAGTGTTTGTCCAACGGAGTCCCCAGCTGCTGCCTTTTCTCCATTCCACATTACCGGCATAAAGTTTCTCGCCGGTAGCATCGTTCAGGTAGTTGTTGTATATTGCACCACCCCATATTTTGTCTTCTTCCCATTTCTTATTATAAGAAAGGTCTGTGTGATAAGTAAGACCTTCTATGATACGCCAGTTAAGAGACAATGTTCCGCGAAGACGCTGCTTTATATACAGAGGCTCATAGTCGCCGATGCGTGCAACAGGGCTGTAAGTATCCCACTGTGAGTTTCGGCCATACATCTCCATGTTGCCCTCGCGCAAGGCGTTCAGGTCACCAAGGATATTGCCTGTGGCGATAGGACGGAAGCGGTAAGATGATGACAGAAGCGAGCCAGAACCGTTAGTGGTCTTCTCGTCTCCCATGGTACGCTTATCCGAATATCTTGCATCGAGATTGATGTCTACGTTCTTACCAAGTTTCTGATTTACCTTAAATGAGAAACTTGCACGGCGTGCGAAAGAGTTTATCTTCATTCCTTCCTCATCCATATAGCTTGCAGAGAACAGCACTTTGGTTTTGTCTGTTCCTCCAGTCAGCGTAAGGTCATGGTTGTGAGAGAACGAGCTGTTATATACGTCTTTCTGTATGTCATAATGAGAGATATTGCGATAGCTCTCTATTCCTCCGGCATTGTTTCCGGCATATTCGCCTATGCCATAAAGTTTCTCGAACGGAACTCTGTATGCATCACCGCTTGCGGCAGCATTTGCCCATACGAACGACAGATAGTCGTAAGGATTAAGCGTTTCAAGATATTTTGTAGGAGTATTAAACTTTACATATCCGTTGTAAGACACAGACACCTTGCCCTCCTTTGCGCCTTTTGTAGTCACAAGGATAACGCCGTTAGCTCCGCGCGCACCATAGATGGCGGTAGAAGAGGCATCCTTCAACACGTCAATGCTCTCAACCTGATCTGACGGAATGTCGTCGAGCGACTTTACTGTAATACCGTCTACAAGAATAAGCGGATCGTTGCTTTGAGATATAGAACCGCCACCACGCACACGAATAGACACCGAAGCATCAGGACGTCCGTCCTGTGAAGTAATATTTACGCCCGGCAGTTTGCCCTGCATGGCCTGTGCAATGTTAGAAACCGGCATAGAAGCGATGGCGTCGCCTGTTACTGAAGCTACAGAACCTGTGAGGTCTCTGCGCTTGATGGTCTGGTAACCTATCACCACCACTTCATCGAGTGCCTCGTTCTCGGTCTGCATCTTCACGGTGTAGGCATTGCGCGAATCAACTTTCAACATGTAGTCTTCATAACCTATATAAGAGAAAACGAGAGTGGCATTCTCCGGCACGTCAAGTGTAAAGCGGCCTTCAAGATCAGTAGCATAGCCAGACGACGTACCTTGCACACGAACCGTCACTCCGATCATCGGCATGCCCGTCTCATCAATCACTGTTCCGCTAATTTTTTTCTTGTTAACCGAGTTTTTGGTCTGCTCAATGACAGAATTACCGGCATTTGCCATAGGCGGAGATACAACGGCTCCACTAAGCATAAGAACAGACAACCCTGAGACCAGCAGCATGCGGTTACTGCTACGCCACCATTCATGCCTTTTGAAAAAAGCATCTTTTTGAATTGTTTTTTTCATTGCAGTTATTGTTTCTTAAGGTTAATAATTTATTTATAATAAAGATTATTCAAGCAGTTTATCCGTTAAAACGGATTTTTCATATAGATTTAAAGCTTGTTGCAAAAATAGCAAAGCCTTGCATAGGGCTACATAAAAATATGTCTAAAAAACTTAAATTTATGACATGCTTATAAAAGTTAATTAATAAAATTCAAAACAAATAATTACACATTATTATAAATAGAGGCTATTTTATATCATTTATACATGCCAGCCGTAAAATATCAATAAACACAAGAAAAATAGAACACCTCGCTACAGCTTGACATTTACACTAATTAACCCCATTAAGCATGGAAGTCAAAGCGAGCATGCCATGTCAATGTTGCTGAGATACAAAAAAGTGAAGAATTGACACCGGAAACATAAAATAGATATTTTCAGCAAGCAGCAATAAATTTTGCTTAGACATTCATATCTCCTGCGAGTCTGAACAGAAACTGAGACTATAAATATTTAATGGGAATTTCAGGGCAAGGGATTATTTTACTGCCGGCAACCAATATAACTTTACAAATGTGACCCGGAAAAATTTTCAGTGCCAATATTATCCGGGCACAAACTCGGCTCACCCGATAAATAGTGGGGAAAG
>NZ_HF986819.1:0-4772 GCF_000431195.1 Prevotella sp. CAG:255
AGGATAAAAGAGTTGCGGAAATGAGGATTAGTTCTTTTTATTGGTTTATTTCTTCTTATCAATTTATTTAGGAAACAATTAACATTCTCAATATTAATACAGATTATGCCTGCTTTTTACCGATAAAATTATTTTATACCTATTTTTTAATACCTATAAACAGCGTTTGTTATAAAAGATGTGCAAATTTAATAAAAACTTTTTAAAACAATGCAACTTTTAAACCACTTTATTTTACCAAAAGAACATCCTACAACAGACTGAATACATTTTCACTTTATCCGTAATAATATAACACGCAATATGCACAAACAGCAAGAAACACTAAGTATGATAAAAGTCAAAGACACATTGGCGCACCAAAGAAAACATGAATTCTGAGCCACAAAAGCGACAGAATAACGAAAATAAGACCAAACAGGGACACGCTTTTTAGCCACAAAAAATGGCGGCTAAATGTTAGCCGCCATTCCCTTTAGCAAAAGCGATAAGGAGTAATTATAAAAAACATCCGTATCAACAAACTGCATTTACTTTCTTTCCCCTTTCATCTTAAATAAAAAACATCAATCTCAAATCAAGTGCTTACATCTTCAACAGACTCCTCATCACTTTAAGGGCAATTATCACAAATCATCTTTTTTCTTACTTTATCAGATTGCTCTGATTGTTGCATATTTTTGAGACCGCCAGATAACTATTTGTATCTGTTCTTTTTCTGCCATAAATATACGAATTAAATTTCATATCACAAAATTTTACGCTTAAAAAAATTGCTATTTTTTTATTTTTTATCCATTCAGCCGTCAAAATATCATGATTATTTACATTTTTGAAACAAAAACATTACAATAGAGTTGCATGTTAGTTAAAAAAGCCTTAACTTTGTCGCCGGTTTACAAACGGTAGATTAAGGGGTGCCTGATAAATTGCAGGCTGAGATTAAACCCTGGAACCTGATACGGGTAATTCCGGCGTAGGGATAAACGGCCGAACTAATTTGTTTTTTGGTCTAAAGGATTTAAGCATAAGAAAGTATGCCCCTTTTTGTGTATTTAATTATTAGTTTTTTAATGAAACGTCATTTTTTTGTTGCGGCAACATTGTCATTGGCATTAACCAACGCAACAGCAGCTAACGAAACAGGAAAGACAAAGGCAGACTCGGTAAAGACCGTTGCACTGCAGGAAGTTCAGGTATTGTCTACACGTGCAGGCGAGACAACGCCTATCACGCACACCGACATCAGCAAGTCACAGATAAAGTCGATGAACTACGGCAAGGACGTACCGTTTATCCTCTCTCTGACGCCGTCGGTAACGACAACTTCTGACGCAGGAAACGGCATCGGATACACCAGCATAAGAGTGCGCGGCACCGACCCTACACGAATAAACATCACTGCCAACGGCATTCCAATCAACGACGCAGAGAGCAGCAACGTATACTGGACCAACATGCCCGACTTTGCATCGAGCGTTGAGAGCATGCAGATTCAGCGCGGTGTGGGCACATCAACCAACGGTGCGGGTGCATTCGGCGCCACGATAAACATGCAGACCGAAAACATCGGCGTGAAGCCTTTCGGAGGAATAGACCTCTCTGCCGGAAGCTACGGCTCACACAAGGAAACGTTCCGCTTCGGCACAGGACTTATCAACGGCCACTGGGGCTTCCAGGGACGCTTGTCTAACGTTGGCAGCGACGGATACATCGACCGCGCTTCGTCGAAGCTAGACTCTTATTTCCTGCAGGGTGGATATTTCTCAGACAACACCGTGGTGAAGTTTATCACCTTCAACGGAAAGGAAGAGACATATCATGCATGGAACTATGCTTCGCTCTACGAGATGAACCTCTACGGCCGCAGATACAACTCTTGCGGATATATGTATACTGACGAAGACGGCAACATGCACTTCTACGACAACCAGATTGACTATTATCATCAGCAGCACTACCAGTTGCTCTGGAACCAAATTCTGTCACGTGAACTGAGCCTCAACGTGGCCCTGCATTACACAAAAGGCTTCGGCTACTACGAAGAATACAAGGACGGAAGAACACTGGCCGAATATACTCTGACCAACGACTGGAGCAAGACGAGCGACCTGGTGCGCCGCAAGCAGATGGACAACGACTTCTACGGAGCCATAGCATCGCTCAACTACAACAACCGTAAGGGTCTGAAGGCAACAATCGGCGGAGGCTGGAACAAATATGACGGCGACCACTACGGTAACGTGCTGTGGGTGAAAAACTTCGACGAGGACATAGAGCCTAACCACAAATATTATGACAACAACGCCAAAAAGACCGACGGCAATATTTACGGAAAGGTAAACTATGAGTTCATAAAGGGACTCAGTGCATACGTTGACCTGCAGTACCGCCATGTAAACTACAAGATGAGCGGACCGTGCGACGCATTCGACTACGACACATACAAGCAGATTGTGTTCAACGAAGACAACTCGTTCGACTTCTTCAACCCGAAAGCCGGAATATTCTGGCAGATGAACAACAACCACCAGGCCTACGCCTCGTTTGCCATATCTCACCGCGAGCCGACACGTAACGACTACGAGGACAACCTTGGCGAAGACCTCAAGGCAGAAAGGCTCTACGACTGGGAACTTGGCTATAAGTTCACCACGAACAGGTTCTCTGCCGGAGTAAACTTCTACTACATGAATTACAACGACCAGTTTGTGCTGACCGGAGAACTTAACAACATTGGCGAAATGATAGCACGCAACGTGGGCGAGAGCTACCGTATGGGCGTTGAGCTGCAGGCAGCATGGCAACCCGTTGACTGGCTGCGCTGGGACGCCAACGCAACATGGAGCCGCAACCGCGCTAAAGACTGGCACATAACACTGAGCGACACGGGCGAAAGCGTAACGCTCGGCGACACACCGCTGTCATTCTCGCCCGACTTCATCTTCAACAACATCTTTACATTCAACTGGAAAGGACTTAGCGCATCGCTCCAGAGTCAGTATATCGGCGAGCAGTATCTCACCAACACCGGCATAAAGAGCTACATCAGCGAGAACGAGAACGGAGGCAACGAGGTCAGCATGATGATTGACAGCTACTTTGTAACCAATCTTGACCTTTCATATACATTCAAGCTGAAAGGTCTGAAGAGCATAACCCTCGGCTGCACTGTATACAATCTGTTCAGCGAGAAATACATGAACAACGGATGGTCTGCCCCGGGCTACAAGAAGAATGCAGACGGCAAGGTAATAGCCTACACTGAAGACGACGAATACGAAACGGGATATGCCGCACAGGCCCCGATAAACTTTATGGCTCATCTCAGCCTGACGTTCTAACAACTGCAGCTGCAAGATGGACTTCAATCAGTTTATGTCACAATATTGGCTCGACATCGTAACAACGGTGTTGGGCCTTATATACATCTGGCTCGAATACAAGGCCAGCATAGCCCTTTGGATTGTAGGCATAGTCATGCCGGCTCTCGACGTGTGGCTCTACTGGACTCACGGACTGTATGGCGACGCAGGCATGGCTGTCTACTACACCGTTGCAGCAATCTACGGCTATGCGGTATGGAAATTCGGCCGCAAGAAAGGCCAGAAAGAAGGCGAAGATATGCCTATCACTCATTTCAGGCGCTCATTAATCCTGCCCGTAACGTTGTTTTTCTTCGCGGCATGGGCATTAACGTGGTGGGTGTTAGTAACCTACACCAACAGCACCGTGCCCGTTACCGACGCCTTTACCAATGCCCTGAGCTTTGTAGGCCTGTGGGCTTTGTCTAGAAAATACATCGAACAATGGCTTTTCTGGATTGCCGTTGATGCCGTGTGCGCATATCTCTACATCGGCAAGGGCATACCCTTCAAAGCTTCGCTCTACGCTCTCTATGTGATAATAGCCGTAATGGGCTACTTTAAGTGGAAGCGGATGATGCAGCAGCAGTCACAGCCGGCATAAGTTCAGGCAGCATCACCCTACCCCATATTTGTCTCATCCATCCCATTTTTCCCATAACTCCCATTCAAAAGAAACAGCAATGCAGAACCTTCTGATAACAACATCCTTCGCCCCTGATGCCGTGATTATCGGCAACGGCGACTTTCCCACAGCTGAAATTCCGCTTGCAGCCATAAGTAATGCACGTTATGTATGCTGCTGCGACGGTGCGGCTGCCAGCTATATCTCACGCGGCTTCGTGCCCGATGCGATAGTAGGCGACGGCGACTCACTGGACGAAGTGTTCAAGGAGAAATACCGCGACATACTTCACATCATAGATGAACAGGACGACAACGACCAGACCAAAGCCACTCGCCACTGTCTAAGCATGGGTTTCAGAAGTATTGCATACGTGGGAGCAACGGGAAAGCGAGAAGACCACACACTGGGCAACATCAGTCTGATAGAACGCTACAGGAACGAAATGGGCATAGACGCAGTGATGCTAACCGACCACGGCTACTTTGTCGCTGCCGAAGGCGATGCTGAGTTTGAGACCTTCGCCGGTCAGCAGGTCAGCATATTCAACTTTTCTTGCAGCAGGATAGAAAGCAGCGGACTGAAATGGAACTCTTACGCTTACGGCAGCTGGTGGCAGGGCACTCTCAACGAGGCCACAGGCAACAGCGTAAAGTTCTGTGCCGACGGCCGCTATCTGGTGTTCCGCACTTACAAGGGAAAGATTTAGCATAGGCTTAACGGATAAGAACGGAACTTCTGTTTCATTTGTGTGGACATGAACACAGCGGGCGGACAGTCGA
>NZ_HF986819.1:4793-42216 GCF_000431195.1 Prevotella sp. CAG:255
CGGACAGTCGATAATGACTGTCCGCCCGCTGTATTTTTTATAGAGTCGACAACCTAGACATTCCTGTCTGTGCCTGCCATGTGTTCAGACACATATCCTTACCATCCGCCGCCCAGAGCCTTATACAGGTTCACCTTTGCCAGCTGACTGTCCAACAGAGCATTGCTGAGTCCGATCTGAGCATCGAGGTAAGTACGCTGGGCATCAAGCAAGTCCATATAGCCGATGGCTCCGTTTACATATTGGACAAGAGCAAGCGACAATGCCGTCTTCGACGAGTTCTCCAGGTCGTAGCGTGTCTTGTATATTTCCTTCACCTTATTAAAGTTGGCTATGGCATTATATGCATCCTTGAAAGCCGTCAGAACAGCTTTTTCGTATGCATAAGTAGCACGCTCGTATGCAGCTTTTGCTGCTCTGTGGCGAGCCTTGTTCTTGCCCATGGCAAAAATCGGCTGAAGCAGATTGGCGCTCAAGAAGTGGTAAGGCGAGCTTAACACTCCTTTCAGGTCGTCGCTTTCAGTTCCGAGATATCCTGTCAGCGTTATGTTCGGGAACATGCTTGTGTATGCAACGCCCACTTTTGCATTTGCCGCAATAAGCTGCTGCTCGGCTTCGCGCACGTCAGGACGCCGTTCCAGCAGCGATGAAGGCAATCCTACAGGCAGACTGTCAGGGAAGATAACCTCCTGAGGCAGCGTCGAGCGCTCTATGCGGTGCGGATATTCGCCCGTCAGCAATGCCAGTTCGTTTTCCTTTGTGGTTATCTGCAGTTCAAGGTCGGGCACGAGTGTCTCCGTCCTTGACAATTCCACCTGAGCCTGTCGGTATGTAACCTCAGACGTCAGTCCACCTTCATATCGTATGCGCGCAAGATGTTCGCTTTCCCGGCGTGCCGTTACGGTCTGATGTACGATTGACAGTTCGTTGTCGAGTGCCACAAGTTCATAATATGTCTGTGCCACCTGCGCAATGAGGCTTATCTGCAATGCGCGCCGGTTTTCTACAGAGGCCATGAGTTCGGCTATGCTTTCATCATGTGCCCAGCGCAGTTTTCCCCAGAAGTCGAGTTCCCATGACATTGCAGCCTTCAGGTCAAACTGGTTACTGTTGCCGTGATGTTCTCTTTCCTTCTCGGCGTAGATCTTAGCTCCGAACGCAGGAAACATATTAGCATAGTTTATACGCTTCATCTCTGCCAGCTCTTTTATCCTGGCTGCCGCCATCTGCATGTCCTTGTTGTAGACAAGAGACTTGGATATGAGGCTTTGCAGGATTGTATCCGTGTAAACCTCTTTCCACGAGATGTCGGCCATGGATGTCGAGTCTGTGTTTTCTTCATCAGACAGTGCTGCCGGCAGTTCTATATTCGGACGTGTGTATTTTCTGCCTATCTGACAGGCAGACAGACTTATTGCTGCCGTTAATATCAGCGCATGTATTATGTATTTTAATCCGTGTCTCATAATTTATTGTTGCTGTGCTATCGCTTTTTGTTCCTTGTTCCCTTTCTTAGCCTGCAATCTGTTTTTGGCTTTATATATTGTAATGAAGAAGAATGGAATGAGCTGTATTCCTATGAAGACGGCAGCCAGCATTCCGAAGAACACACCCGTACCGATAGCCTTTCGGCTGGCAGATCCCGGTCCTGAGGCAAGCACCATAGGGAGTATGCCCAATATGAATGCGAACGAGGTCATAAGTATCGGGCGGAAGCGCAGTCTAGCTGCGTGCAGCGTGGCTTTGAGGACATTGACGCCCGCGTCGGTTTCATCCTTGGCAAACTCCACAATAAGTATGGCATTCTTAGCCGCAAGTCCCATAAGCATCACAAGTCCGATCTGGAAGTATGTGTCGTTTTCAAGTCCGCAGACTGCAATTCCGATGTAGGCTCCCAATGCTGCCACAGGCAGCGAGAGCAGCACCGCAATAGGTATGCTCCAGCTTTCATACAGTGCGGCGAGGAACAAGAAGACGAAAATGAATACCAGCGATAGTATTATTCCTGTCTGTCCTCCGGCCTGTTTCTCCTGATATGACAGTCCGCTCCACTCCAGTCCGATATTGTCGGGCAGATGCTCCTTGACAAGTTCTTCCATTATCTCCATGGCCTGTCCTGAACTGTAGCCCTGTGCGGCCGTGCCTCGTATTATTGCCGTGTTGAACATGTTAAAGCGCTTTATACTGCCGGGGCCAGTGGTATATTCGGTGTTGCCCAGCGCAGTCAGCGGAATCATGTCGCCGTTTGACCCGCGGACGAAGTAGAGGCTTATGTTGTCGCGGTGCTCTCTGTATGGGGCTTCAGCCTGTATGTAGACTCGGTAAATGCGGTTGAACATGTTGAAGTCGTTGACATACACCGATCCCGTGTAGGCTTTCATTGTTGAGAACACGTCGGCCATAGGCACACCGAGCATCTTCACCTTGTCTCTGTCGACGTCAAAGTATAGTTGCGGAATTTCTGCCTGCAGCGATGACGACAGGCCTGACAGTTCCTTACGCATTGAGGCATAGTGCATCAGCGTGTCGGCAGCGTTCACCAGGTCGTCATAAGTTGCGTCGCCGTGAGCTTCGAGCTGCATCTCGAATCCTCCCGACGTACCAAGACCGGGAATTACAGGAGGAGTGGACAGATAAAACTTACACTCGGGATATTCCGACAGTTCACGGCCCACGCCGGCCATAATGTCCTCTATTGTATTATCGTCACGCTCTTTCCATTCTTTCAATATAACGGTGAGCTGTGCCCTTGTCTGGCTTGTTCCCACGCGCGGGCTCGATCCTGTTACGTTCTGCACATACTCCACAGCAGGATTCTTCATCAGGAAGCTAACCGCCCTTTCGGTTACGGCACGTGTGCGTTCGAGGGTTGTTCCTTCAGGCATTTCCAGTTCCACGGTGAAGTATCCCTGGTCTTCCGACGGCAGGAAGCTGGTAGGCGTAAGCTTGTTGAATATGAATATGGCAATCAGAATCATGCAGAACCCTACGCCAACGCGACGGGGATTCTTGATTATTCTTGATATTCCGGCTAAATATTTGTTGTTGCCCAGGTCGAGCCACCTGTTGATAGCCGTAAACACCTTGTTCTTAGGCTTGTTTTTGTCCGTGGGCTTGAGTATCAGAGAGCACATCACAGGGCTGAGCGTAAGCGCCACTACCGTAGAAAGCAGCACAGAGATTACGATCGTTACGCTGAACTGGCGGTACAGCTGTCCTGTTATGCCCGACAGGAAACTAACCGGCACGAACACGGCAGCCAGGACAAGCGACGTGGCAACAAGCGCTCCCGTCAGTCCGTTCATGGCCTTCTTGGTGGCTTCATACGGACTGAGATGCTCCTCTTCCATTATGCGCTCCACGTTCTCCACGACTACAATGGCATCGTCTACCACAAGGCCTATGGCAAGCACAAGGCCAAGCAGGGTGAGCATGTTGAGCGAGAAGCCCAAAATCAACATGAAGCCGAACGTTCCTATCAGTGATATCGGCACGGCCACAAGCGGGATGAGTGTGGCACGCCAGCTCTGAAGGAAGAGGAACACGACGACGATAACGAGTACAAGTGCTTCAAACAGAGTCTTGTACACCTCGTGGATCGACTCCGATATGTATGTCGTCATATCGAACGGTATCTCGTATTTTACGCCCTCCGGGAAGTTGTGGCTTATCTCCTCCATTGCCTTCTTCACATTCTCAGCCACTTCCATCGCGTTTGCACCGGGGAGCATGTATATGCCGAGCACGGCAGCATTGCCGCCGTTTATTCCACTTTCGGTATTGTACGACTGCGCTTCGAGAGAAACGCGGGCTACATCTCTCAGTCGTATGAACGAACCGTCGGCATTGGCCCTCAGTACGATTTCCTCAAACTGGCCAACAGAAGACAGACGTCCTTGTGCCGTGATGGGTATCGTGAAGTCGAGTCCCTTTACGGGCTGCTGGCCCAATACGCCGGCCGCCGACTCGCGGTTCTGGTCTTTCAGGGCGTTCTGCACGTCCTGCACCGTAAGGCCGAAGCTTGCCAGTCGCGCAGGGTCAAGCCATATCTGCATGGCATAGTAGCGGCTGCCCACGTTAGACACGCGCCCCACTCCCGGTATTCGCCTCAACAGGTCGACCACGTTGAGTGTGGCAAAGTTGCTGAGATATATTTCGTCAAACTTTTCATCGTTTGATGTCAGACAGATAGTCATCAGCTGGCTTGCTGCCTGCTTTTCTATCTCGATACCGTTTTGCACCACCTCGGCCGGCAGACGCGACTCTGCCAGTTTTATGCGGTTCTGTATTTCCACAGCCGACAGGTCGGGGTCGGCAGAAATGTCAAACGTAACTGTCGCCGAGAACGAACCGGAATTGGAACTGTTTGACTCCATGTAAATCATGCCCGGAGTTCCGTTCAGCTCCTGCTCTATAGGCGTGGCCACAGCCTGCGACACCGTGAGCGCGCTGGCTCCCGGATAGGAGGCGCTGATCTTTACCACCGGAGGCGTTATTTGCGGATACTGGTCTATGGGCAGCATTGTCAGTCCGATAAGTCCAACAATGACTATGAGGACTGATATTACTATCGAAAAGACCGGTCTGTCTATGAAGAAGTTTACTTTCATCTATTCGGAAGCTTTTATTTTAATTGGTTTTCGCTTGCGGACGGACCGCAGTCTTCTTTCTGTTGGCTACGCGTACTTTCATTCCTGGCGTAAGCTTGTGGTATCCCTCGCTGATTATGGTTTCGCCGGGGGCGAGTCCTCTCTCCACCACAACCTTGTTGCCGAACTCAGGGCCAAGCTCGATAAAGCGGCGCTCGGCCGTAGAGTCGCGCCTCATTACGAAGACATAGGCTCCACCCTTCTCTATGATGAGTGCCTTCTGCGGCACAACAGTTGCGTTTTCGCGGACATCGAGCAATGCGTGCACTTTCGTAAACTGTCCCGGAAGCAGCACGTGATCAGGGTTGGGCATCTCTGCACGTACAGAGAATGTTCCAGTCTTCGGACTTACCTGCGGTTCGGCAAAGTCGACGAGTCCCTTATATGGATATGTGCTGTTGTCGGGCAGCGTTATTGTTACATACGGCTGCCATGAGCGAGACGAGTCGCGCTGTCCGAGGTTAATGTTTCTCTCTTTGCTCTTAAGATAGTCGAGCGCTGTCATGCTGAAGTCTATCAGCACGGTGTCGCTCTTCACAACGGTGGCAAGCAGCGACTTGCCGCCCGTGCCGACAAGTGTGCCAAGGTCTACAAGTCTCTCGCTGATATATCCTGATATCGGCGAGCGCACGTAGGTGTAGCTCAGTTCCTGTTCAGCCTGAACAAGGTCGGCACGGCTCATGCCCATGCTTGCAACGGCCGTCTCATACGCTGCTGTGGCGTTGTCAAGGTCAAGGCGGCTGGCAGCATTCTGCTCAAACAAGGGGCGTATGCGCTCAAGGTCGCGTCTGGTCTTCAGCACCAGGGCCGAGTCCTTGCGCAGCTGCGCGCGCGCCTTGTCTACCTTTGCCTTATACTGGCGCTGGTCGATCACGAAGAGTATCTGGTCTTTTTTCACGTATGTTCCTTCTGCGAAGGCCATTCGTTCAAGAAAGCCTTCTACCCTGGCGCGCACCTCTACAAACTGATGTGCACGTATGCGGCCCACATAGTCGCCGTAAATCTTGACGTCTTCCACGCCGACTTTCTCTACAGAAACGACGGGTATCTCAGGTGCCTTTTTCTTAGGCCATGTTAGGATAACGTATCCTGCTATTACGGCTACGATGCAACAGGACATCAGAATCAGGCGTTTTTTGCGCAACTTTAATTCTTTCTTGGCGAAAAATTGTTTTATTTTCATCATGGATTGTCAGTATGTTGATACTTTAGGATTATTTGTAACTAATAATTTTTTGTCTCAATATTGTTCGCTCATTTATGGTTTAATGCCCGCAGGCAGCATCTTGCTATGAGCTGTTTTTGCAACTTTCAGCATTCATTCAAAGACAGGGCCATGCAGTTCCTTTGCTTGCATTGTCTCGATGGCTTCCTGTCATTATTGTATATTTCGTGTCTTTATCATCTGCAAATATAGTCTTTTAGTTTCATACAGCCAAACAAAGGCATGACGTACTGACTGTTTAGCATTAAATTGGCAAAAGTTAAGCGGGTCTTTATCCAAATTGGTCATTTCCGTCAGGCAGGATAGCCGTTTTCTGCTGTCGCTGTTTTTTTATTGACATTGCTCCCATGCCAGCAAAAAAGCTAACGAAAATCCGTTCAATATAAAACAAAATCACGGCCGAACGCATCAATATTTTTGTAACGGTCAGCCCAATGTGCCTAATGACAGGGCTCGGTTTAAAGGCATCAAAAGGCGGATAATTTTAAAGGGGCAAAAAATCATAAGAGAAACAGGCACCTAACATTAACAAACGTTCAAAACAAGTGCAATTTCCGCGCTGACTATAAGCAAAACAAGATGTATTGGTTTCAAATCATTAACCTATCGTTTACGGGTCAAAACTCGGCCACTTTTGATGCAAAAGTGGCCGAGTTTTTTATCAAAAACAAATGAGTTATAACTGCTAATCCGAAGTTTCAAGATATTTCAACAGCATGAGTTTAATATTTTGGCTGCCGGCCCTACCTTCATACTGCTAAATTATACCTGTTTTGGTCAGCTGCAAAGGCCGCGCGGTTTTGCTGCAATATCTCTCAAGATTATCATAAAAGCCCATGACACACATGGAATTGCCAGGCGTATCATGGGCCGTATAATGTATTTTGTTAAACGCAGAGAGACGGCATCTGACGTTACAGACGTGCCATACCTCACTCTGCTCCGACCTGCAAGGCCGGCAAAAAATGTCTTATCCGATGAAGCCCTGACGTTTAAGAGCCTCCATCATACCAGCCGACATAGCCTCGTTGTCTTTCTTGGTGTAGCGTATGTCGGTGAATATCTGCGCAAGAGTTTCCTTATTGTTTATCTTTACAAACTCGCGGTTCTCCTCAAGTGCCTCTTTTTCGGCATAATACTTGTCGATGTCGGCAGGAGTATAGTCGTGGTATGTCTCGCTGTGTACAAACGAAGCGAGCGGCAGACGGTCGGTGAGCGGCGGATTTTCGTCGGGCCAGCCCAGTGTTATCGTAGCCACAGGCATGACGAGCTTTGGCAGACCGAGCACGTCGATAATCATCTGCGGCATATATACGGTGGTGCCGAGATAGCAGAGGCCGAGCCCTTCTTCCTCGGCAAGGTTACAGAAGGTCTGTGTGTAGAGCAGTGCGTCTGAAGCTGCGTTGATGAACGACAGGAAATTGTCGTATCCCGGCTCGGCCTTGCGGCAGCGGCACCATGTGCTTGCGCGGTTGAAGTCGGCACATATCGTGAGCACCACGGGAGCCTGAGTAACCATAGGCTGGTTGAAATGAGCCGGGGCAAGCTTGGCCTTCATCTCGTCAGAGCGTGTAACCACCACGCTGTAGAGCTGCATGTTGCCCATAGTCTGCGTGCGTGCAGCCTCTGTCAGCAGGCGGCTGAGCAGTTCTTCACTTACTTCCTTGTCTGAATATTTGCGTATGCTACGCCTTGTGTTTATTGTCTTCATATATTCTTAATATTTAATGTCTTATGTTGCTGTGCCTTTTGTCGGCAGTCTGTGTGATGTGGCTTTGCCTTAAGGTGCGGCGTCTGCCATGTGCAAAGTTAATCAAATTTCCCGTATTATGCTGTCTTGCCTTTTCAATTATATTATTTTAAAACAGCCAGGTCAACATATCTTATGATGCTCAGTTCAATCGTTGAATATTGTCGGGCGTATGGTTTGAGTAAGTAAAAATGTAAAATTAACATGATTTAATGTAAAGCACACTTGTCTTTATGGAAAGTTTAGTTATCTTTGCGACATAACATTACACACATATCCGAAGCACATAAATGAATAACCTTAAAATTTTACGATTATGAAGAAGTATTTTTTGTTGCCTCATTGCTATGCTAAGACTGGCCTTTGTCTTATGGTATTGTTTTTAATAATGTTTGGCATAGACTTGGCAGGAGCTGCACCTAAAATTAAGGTACCCATGCCATATATTGTTAATGAAATCATTGGTGAAAACGCATGGTTCGGAATACTACCTTCCGAGGATATGTATATGGAGATATGGATGCTCGGCATTTTCATTTCGCTGCTGTTTATCGCCATGAGCAAGGAAAAGACCGAAGACGAAATGATAATGCAGATAAGACTCAAATCGGTGTTTTTCTCACTTTGGTTTACGTCTGTCTTGTTTGTTGTAGAAACTTTGTTCTTTTTCAACATTGCCTATGCCTACAGTCTTTGGGCCACTCTTTATGTATTGCTGATTGTCTTTATCATAAAGTTCCGTTACGAAATTCATCAACTTAAATAGCTTAAAAACAAAAATGAAAAATACAATAAAGGTAGAACGCGCCATAAAAGATATAACCCAACAGGATTTGGCCGTGGCGATAGGAGTCAGCCGTCAGACTATAAACTCTATAGAATCGGGCAGATATGTGCCTTCTACATTGCTGGCACTGAAGATTGCAGCATATTTCGGCAAGACGGTGAACGACATTTTTCAGCTTGAAGACGGCGACTGAACAGCTTTATTATTCTGTTTTGAAAAGCGATATTGAATGGAAATAAACAAGAATAGGGATATGAACAATAAGGTTTTATTGCTTTCGGTCTGCTTTTTCCTTTCTGTTCTGGCGTGCCGGGCACAGCATATTGACGATTATGTCTTGAACATAAGCAAAATAAATCAGGACGAGGCCAACATGCACGTCAGCTGTTCGTTCATTATAGATTTTCAGAAATCAGACAGTATTGTAATGAATTTCGGCGGCGACGGCAAGCTTTCTGTTGAAAACCTTACCATTCAGACAGACACATCCTCACTGAAATACAGCTATCAGCCTGATGCAAGGAAACTTGTGTTCAAAAAGATTCAAGGCCGAAACATTGGTGTAAAGATGAACTACAACTACACAAACCTCTCGGCTTTCTTTATCTATGGAGGCGGAACGGTAGAGTTGTGGGAGACAAGCTTCAACGAGCATTATTATCCTTACCTGCCAGACTGCTATGCAGACATCACATTAAACTTGGAGTTGCCTGACTCTATCTTTCCCTTATGCTCTTATCCCCTTAAACATACCGGCAGCGGCAAGTACGGCTGCCGGATTAATGGCATGCTACAACAGTCGTTATCGCTCGCGTTATTACAGAAAGATGCATACATCCTCACAACGACCGGCGAGCCTTACAACATGGACATATATCAGATTACAGGCATGCAATGCAGCAAAAGGCGATACGACGAGCTGCTCGAACTTGCCCGTGCAAGCATATCATATTTCGGCAAAATATATGGCGATGAATATTTATGCCCGCAAAGGGGCATAACACAATATCCCGCTTTCGTGTTTCATAACGGAAAAGGCTTCAGCAACAGATACAACATAGGATTTATCTCGGCCTCACAGGAGAAATTCTCAACATACCCCGACATCTATCCGCTTGTGCACGAGATAGGCCACAGATGGCTTGGCGAATGGACACTGCTCATTCGAGACGGACAGCCCGGAGCGTATTTTATTAAAGAGTCGCTGAATGAATTTATGACGCTGATGTTCCTAAGACATCATTTTGGCAATGATTTGTATCTGTCGCTGATTGAAAAATATAACGCTGAATATCAGAAAATCATAAATACGCCACAGGACGAACCGGTTGTCAATCTCGTAGAAAATAACAACAATACTGTTGTTTACAGAAAAGGGCCGCTGATTTTAGACCGTTTCGCAAAAGAAATTGGATACGAAAACTGCATAAGCCTAATATCTTCATTTTATCAAAAGTATGCAGGAAAGCCGAATCTGAAATATTCTGACTTCATCAACTTAGTCAACAGCACTTGGCCAAATGCCGCAAACAAGCTTAAAAACTGGATAGAGAATTAAGTTCAGTTTAACTGTTATCGCTCTGCAGAAATCCTGACAAACGTTGAACTGATTATCACTTCTGCACACACGACAGACTATGCAAAGTTAAACAAAAAGCAAGACGAAAAGAAGGGAAATGACCAACAATAGCAACAGCATAGCAGCAGAAATAGTCAAATGCCGGCTAATAACATGCAAAAGGAAACATTTCGCTTTATTGAAGTACAGAAACAAAACGAAAAAAGGGGATAAACAAATATCCCCTTTTTAATTATTTCTTAAGTTTAAATGAATTTTCAATGCTTGCAATTTCATCGCTGAACAGCTTATCTGTCTTTATGCGCTGCTCTATCTGTGTGCAGCTGTGTATTACGGTAGAATGGTCGCGACCTCCGATAAGCTTGCCAATACGTGATGCCGGCATCTTGGTGTACTTCTGTGCAAGATACATCGACACCTGACGTGCAGTTACATAATCACGCTTACGGCTGCGGCTGGCCACTGCTGCGGTGGTAACGTTGAAATGATTGCAAACCGTATCAAGAATGTCGTCTATCGTCAACGGCTCATTATCTATCTTAACCGCCCTCTTTATCACTCTCTCCGCAAGGCGCATGTCAATCTTGCAGTTGTAAACCACAGAGAAAGCCAACAGAGAGTTGATGACACCCTCAAGTCCGCGCACGCTGTAGTTAGCCGTCTGCGCAATGAAATAAACCACATCTTCTGGGATGGTCAGTCCGTCGCGCTTGATCTTGCTGTTAAGAATGTCCACACAAAGCTGAATGTTAGGTTTCTCAAGCTCTGCTATAAGTCCGCAGCTGAAACGTGTCAGCAGGCGGTCGCTCATGCCCTGAAGATCAACAGGAGGACGGTCGCACGCGAGAATTATTCTCTTGCCGTTACGGAACAAGTGATTAAATATATGGAAGAATGTTTCCTGTGTCTTTGCAGCCGACACCCACTCCTGAATATCATCAACAATAAGCATGTCTATCGTCTGATAGAAGTTGATGAAATCGTTAGTTCTGTTGTTCAATACGGCATTGGTATACTGCACCTGAAACAGTCTTGCGCTGATATACAGCACCCTTTTCTGCGGATAAATCTCCTTGGTGCGCACACCGATGGCATTGATAAGGTGTGTCTTACCGCATCCGGACGGACCGTAAATAAACATCGGGTTAAACTGAGTGGTGTTAGGATGTTCCGCAATAGACAGTCCGACAGCTCTCGGCAACTTGTTGCTGTCACCTTCAATATAGTTTGCAAAAGTATGTCGGGGATTCAGCTGTGAGTCTATCTGCTGGGGCTGTGCCGCATCAAGCGTAGTAGGCGACTGGTTTACACGTGTTCTGCGTGTAACTGTCTGCTCGATGTTCACCACCGGGTCGGCCTGAATCTGCTGTGATATATTGTTAGTCTTATCCACCATCACGCGGTAGTTAAGACGTATGCCTTTTCCATAAATCCGTACAAGCACCTTGTTCAGCAGTCCTGCATAGTTTTCTTCAATGTATTCGGCGACAAACTGGCTCGATACTTGAAGCAAAAGCGTTCTGTTCGACTCGTTGAACGATTCGAAAACAATAGGCTTGAACCATGTGTTAAACTGCTGTTCCGAGACATTTTCCTTTATCAGCAAAAGGCAGTTATCCCAGAGCGCACGGGGATTATTACTCATATATTAAGATCAGATTATTATGTCTTTCGACGCCTTTTTAAGCGTCTGCAAATTTCGTAATTTTTATTGAAATACACAAATATGCCGATTTAATTCATTTTAAATGATTTATTGTAAATGTCGGGAATAAGGCATTTTATGGCGTGTTTTGAAACATTAATGTAATATTGCCACTTGCATATTTATAAGTACCTGAAAAATAGCGACTTGCACACTGCAGAAAAGGTACGGGCTATGTCGATGCATATAAGACGGAAAAAGTCAGAAAGTGGTATATACTAATATGTTCCGAAAGATTTGTCAATCGTTTCGGAACATATTTTATTATTTAGACAAATTTTAAATTAGCTAAAAGCAAGATGATAATTTAACAGCAAATGCCTGCAAACGTTGTCTCTGCCATGGCTATAGACAAGCTTTTACATCCTTATTAATTGTCCTTTCTTCCAAAAAGTGAGAAGTGAACATAGCGCTTGGGATGAGCCTTGAGGTCAATAAGCAAAGAGTCGGCCGAGCGCATAGTGCTGTTAAGATTGTTATATAATGACGGATCACGCATCAGCAGTCCTATCGTACCCTCATTGCTGTTAAGCTTGGCTGTAAGTTCTTCTACATTAGCCAGTGTTGCGTCAACTTTAGCCATAGTGCCTTCAACATCGATATTGTTGAGTTTCTTTGCAAGAAGGTTGGCATTGTATAGTGTACTGTCTGCACGGCTAACCACACCGGGAACACTTCGGTTGAGTCCGGCAAGGAGAGTGTTTATGCGTGTAGTGGTTACAGTAAGATTACCAGTTATGGTATTCACATTATGCAGCGACTGTGCTATGGCAGGATCAGCCAGCAAGATGTTGAGAGTGGTAACGATAGAGTCGAGCTTTGGCAACATACCCATAACCACCGGCACCATATCCTTCATTTTTCCCAGTGCGCCATCGTTAATTCCACCCATAATTGTCTCACCTGGCATCACGCGTTCTCTCGGATTTGTAGCCAACAGCAAGTTTACTTTTACGTTGCCGAGCATATCGCTAACGATCTCAGCACTACTGCCCTTAGGTATGCGCAGTTCCTGATCGATGTCGGCCTCGACCATTATCTCGCCCGACTTATTATAATCATATTTTATGTTTTTCACCACCCCCACCTTATATCCGTCGGCATAAATCGGACTTGAAGAAGATAGTCCGCTGATGTTCTTGAACGAGATATAATATTTGTTGGCTGATGAAAACAGATTCAGTCCTTTAAGAAAATTCATTCCGAAAAAAAGTATCACCAGTCCGCACACGGCTACTAAGGCAATCTTTATTTCTTTTGTTAAAAACTTCATAATTTAATCTCCTTTCTATTTAGACTTAAACTCACGTATTGCTTGATTGACGTTCATTTTCTTTCCGTTTTTGAATGCTATGATAAACGCTTCGGGAAACTTGTCGAGAATCGTTTTGCGCAGACGATAAATCTCATTGTAGTCGGTCGACGAACCATAGGTGTATTTCACAAGGTCGTTCTCCTTATAAGACTCTACATTCTCAAGCCCTTTAAACTGGCTGCTGCCGGGACGCAGCATACGGCTGCTGGCCAATATCTGCACCTTAAACACAGGCTTATCCACAGGTTCGTCGGCAATCTCTTGTGTTTTTTCCTTGCTGTCACTGTCCGCCTTTTCCTTAGGCTGCTCCTCTACACGAGGACGCGGCGTTTCTGTCCTGCGCCTTGTCTGCTTACGTGTTTGGGGCTTTTCCTTTTCATCATTGCCGTCATCAGGCACAATAGACGGGATATTTATACTATTATCTTTAGGTGAGCTGTAAGGAACAGTAAAGCCTTTATTGTATTTGTCCTTATATTTAACAAAGGCCTGATATATGCCCTTTGCCATTTTGTCTATGTTGTTTTTGTCATTGAGGAAGCGCTCCTCGTCGGGTGTTGTTATGAAGCCCAGTTCAATAAGACACGCCGGCATGGAAGTTTCTCGCAACACCAGGAACACGTCCTGCTTAACACCCTTATTCTGTCGTCCGGCAGTTGAACAAACGCTGCTCTGCACATACTTGGCCAGCTCTACGCTCTTCGACATATTACGGTCGTGTATGAACTCAAACATGATTGTGCTTTCGGGCGAATTAGGATCGTAGCCTTCATAGCGTTCCTTATAGTCCTTCTCTATCATGATGACAGAGTTCTCACGCTTTGCCGCACTCAGCTTTTCGTCCGAACGCCTCATACCCATCGTGTACGTTTCAAGTCCGCGGGCTATATGTCCTGCCGGCAGCGCATTGGTGTGTATAGAGATGAACACGTCGGCCTTGTTCTTGTTTGCTATGTCGGCACGCTTGTGCAACGGAACAAACACGTCGGTCTTGCGCGTGTAAATAACCTTTACGTCGGGACAGTTGCGCTCAACGTATCGGCCAAAGGCCAAAGCCACATTAAGATTAATGTCTTTTTCGTAAGAGAAAGAACCCTTTGCACCCGAGTCATGTCCTCCGTGCCCTGCGTCGATAACAAGCGTGAAAGGTTTGTCCGCGCCGAATACAGCTGCGGAGAAAGACACTAACACCAACAGAAAGAATATTATCTTTTTTATCATGAGTGCTTTATTACAGATACAAAGGTAGTTATAAATTGCAGAAAAACTGCAATAAGTCAAATAGTTTTATCATTTATTAAGTGTAATTCAACCGACGCGCTGCCAATATCAGCCCCCATCGGCGGATTTATCTTTGCCACAGATATGTCTATGGCCTCAACAAGAGGTAGCTGACTGAATATGCGCCTGCCTATCCTGCCCGCCACATGTTCGAGCAGGCAGGAAGGCTTTTGCATCTCCTTATTTATGATTTCAAAAATCTCAGCATAATTAAGCGTGTCGGCTACGTCGTCGCTCTCAAGCGAATTGTCGAGCGGATACTTTGCGCGAAGGTTGACGACATACTCGCCGCCCGTCTCGCGCTCTTGCGGGAGCACGCCGTGACGCGCAAAAAAGCGCAAGTCGTTAAGACATATAAAACCTGAGACCAGTTTCATAATCATCTTATGATTTATCCACAGCGTGATGCGCCGCAGTTTTTACAGATAAGACATCCCTCCTGATAAACGAGAGTTTCCTGACCGCACACCGGACATTTCTGTCCCTTGGCCTCTGTGCCGTCAACAATATACTTCTTCAGGGCACGCTCAACACCGTTCTTCCATGTGTTGATGCTCTCGCTCTTAAGCTGCAGCGAACCAACGAGCTTGATTACATGCTCTATAGGCATACGATAGCGCAATACGCCTGAAATAAGCTTTGCATAGTTCCAGTATTCAGGGTTGAACTTCTCGCTCAGACCTTCAACAGTGGTCTTATATCCGCGCTTGTTCTCAAACTGGAAGTCGTAGCGGCTCTTGCCGGTTTCGTCCTTATGCTTGATAATCTTACCCTTTGTTACAGTCTTCGGCAGAACGATGCCTTCCTCGTCGTCCTGCAGACCTGTGAATATCTCGTATGGATATCCGTTGAGAAGGCCTACGAACGCAACCCATTTCTCCTTGTTATTCTGGAAACGCACGACATCACACTCGAGCACAGCAGGCCTTACCTCAGTAACTTCGGGATGACGGCACAACGGAGCTTGCTTCTTCTGATTGTCGTCGTTGTTCTTTTTCTTCTTTTCTACGGCTATCATCACGCCTGAACGCGAACCGTCGCGATATACGGTGCAGCCCTTGCATCCTGATTTCCAGGCCTCAACATAAAGACGGTTTACCAAAGCCTCGTCTACATTATTGGGCAGGTTTATGGTTACGCTGATACTGTGGTCTACCCATTTCTGTATTGCACCCTGCATGCGCACCTTCATCAGCCAGTCGACATCGTTGGCTGTTGCTTTATAATAAGGTGACTTTGCCACCAGTTCGTCAAGTTCTTCCTGAGTATATTTCTTCTCAGTGTCAATGCCGTTTATCTTCATCCACTCGATAAACTTGCGGTGATAAACGATATACTCTTCAAACGAGTCGCCTACCTCGTCGACAAAGTCAACATGCACATCGGCATCATTCGGGTTAACCTTGCGGCGACGCTTATAAACAGGCATGAATACAGGCTCGATACCGCTTGTTGTCTGCGTCATCAGACTGGTTGTGCCTGTAGGCGCAATGGTCAGACAGGCTATGTTGCGGCGGCCATATTTAGCCATATCCTCATACAGCTGCGGGTCGGCCTCCTTTATACGGTTGATGAACGGATTGTTCTCCTCGCGCTTAGTATCATAAATTTCAAAAGCACCGCGCTCCTTGGCCATTTCCACAGACGAGCGGTAAGCAGCAAGCGCCAATGTCTTGTGCACCTCAACAGAGAAGTCGGTTGCCTCCTGCGTACCGTAGCGCAGCCCCATGGCAGCTATCATGTCGCCCTCGGCCGTGATGCCCACGCCTGTACGGCGGCCCATTCCGCTCTTTCTCTTTATCTTCTCCCACAGGTGATACTCTGTGCTCTTCACCTCGTCGCTCTGCGGGTCGGTCTTTATCTTAGCCATTATCTGGTCTATCTTCTCAAGCTCCATGTCCACAATGTCGTCCATTATGCGCTGAGCCAGGGCTACATGCTTGCGGAACAGTTCATAATTGAAGTATGCCTTGTCTGTGAAAGGATTAACCACATAAGAATAAAGGTTGATAGACAGCAGACGGCATGAGTCGTAAGGACAGAGAGGAATCTCACCGCACGGATTGGTAGACACGGTGCGGAAGCCCAGGTCGGCGTAGCAGTCAGGTATGCTCTCGCGTATTATCGTATCCCAGAACAGCACGCCGGGCTCGGCGCTCTTCCATGCGTTGTGTACAATCTTCTCCCACAGCTTTCGCGCGCTGATGTCTTTTGTCACCTGCGGTGTGGCGCTGTCGATGGGGAACTGCTGAACATACTCTCTGTCTTCCGTGGCACAGCGCATAAACTCGTCGTCAATCTTTACCGACACGTTAGCACCTGTTATCTTGCCTTCGGTCATCTTGGCGTCGATGAAAGCCTCGCTGTCGGGATGCTTTATGCTCACTGAGAGCATGAGAGCGCCGCGACGTCCGTCTTGTGCCACCTCGCGTGTAGAGTTGCTGTAGCGCTCCATGAAAGGCACAAGTCCGGTAGATGTCAGTGCCGAATTATTCACAGGCGAACCTTTCGGACGCAGGTGAGACAAGTCGTGACCAACGCCTCCGCGGCGCTTCATCAGCTGCACCTGCTCCTCGTCAACACGCAGTATAGCTCCATAAGAGTCAGCATCGCCGTCAAGACCGATAACAAAGCAGTTTGACAAAGATGCCACCTGATGATGGTTGCCTATACCCGTCATGGGGCTTCCTGCCGGAACGATATACTTAAAATGGTCGAGCAGTTCGAACACTTCCTCGGCACTAATCGGATTTTTATATTTATTTTCAATTCTGGCCACTTCGTTGGCTATACGCCAGTGCATGTCGGCGGGCGACTTTTCAAAGATGTTGCCAAAACTGTCTTTCAGTGCATACTTGTTTACCCACACTCTGGCAGCGAGTTCGTCACCGCCAAAATAGGCCAAAGAAGCCTGATAGGCCTCTTCAAAAGAGTAAATTTTATTATTTTCCATGATGGCAGAAGTAATTTGAGTGGTGCAAATCTACGAACATTTTTTCATAAAAAGAAATACTTTTCGGAATATTTTTCCCGTTTAAAGCTCTAAAAAGTTCACCAAAAAAGTCAACTCAGAATCTTATTTTTCGCAACTAGTTGAATAATAGAGAGATTCAGCACGTTGATGAAACTTATTCTTTACCACAGAATGTTTAACTGGCTGATTTTCACGTCTTACAAGAAGGGTCTTTTTCAGCAAGCAGAATGTAATCATCTGTCTTTCAGCCAGTTCCATCTCTCCGTCCAATCTTCAAGTATTTCGTGGCGCTGCTTTCTTATCAGTCCGGCTCCTTGCCACGGCCCCTCAAAATACTCTTTATCGCCACAATCTGTAAACCAGTTGCCGCCAACGGCATAGTCATCCTTACAACGCTTGCCCGGCCACATTCTGTCAACAACGAATGTGCCATGTTGTCCGTCAAATTCTTTTATACCAGAACTCACAGTGTAACTAAGCACTGCAGGAGCCTTTGGCGAATATCTCACGGCATAAAGCCCGTTGCCCAAATAATATCCGGGCCATGTCTGACGGTCGATAGTTGCGGTGAAGCATACAGAATCCTGATCAATGTCGAGTTGTTCAGGCCCCTTCATGCGCAGCTCAATCACTGAATAAACCGGTACGGTGTCGTTAAGCGTTGTTGCACGCTCAAACACTCTGCGCGACGTATATGCCGTGCGTCTGAAACTTCCTCCCCAGCAGCTTTCCTTTTCCGGGTCATCAGGATTGCCGTCCATCATATACAACAGCGAAGGCGTGTCGCCCATCTTTACCCTACCTTTATAATAGTTTATAAAGTCGGCACCCATGTGTCCTGCCCCGCTCATCACGCGTTCATAATAACGGCTGTCGACCTCTCCGTCCCTTTTGCCGTCGGCTATCAGTCCGCGGTATGTGGCATTATTTTCTATCATCCACACATCCGGAAAATTTTCTGCTATATAGGCATAGCTGTTTACGCCCCACTTTTTGTTTGGTCCGCCTATATAATATATCCTTATTTTGTCCTTTATGTCGGGCGCATCGTGCAAGGCCTGAGCCACATCCTCGAGCGTTCCCCACACAAGTATCCACAGCGGGCGGTCGCTCTGCCGGCGCGCCTGTCTCACTATCCATTCTGAACCTTCCGTAGGCTCATCGTAGCCTTTGAAAGGCGCCAGCCCGCGCCTTCCCTGCTTGCAGATACGGCGCAGCGAGTCAGGCAAAACAAGTCCAGCCGCATGTTTCTTCAGCCCGTCATAGTCTTTCTCATATATGCCGATCATGCGCCTTATTTCGTCTGCCGAGCCGCTGCCGAACGACGGCGACGAGACAAGTCCTTCTATGTCGAACATGTCGTTATACATAAGCAGGTGAATCATCGACTGGTTGTCGTCAGGGTCAGTGCCTCCAATATCGCTGCTCACGATAATCCTCGGCCTCTCCGGTCTCGGCTTTTGAGCATGCGCAAAAAGAGAAAACATCGACAATAGTAATAGTAAGACTGTTATATTATGTTTCTTCATTTCCTTGGCTAATAATCATCTGCAAAGATAGTGAAAGACGAGAGAAATACAAAAAGAAGCTTGCTTATTTTTTATTACCGAGCCGCAGCCTATCTTATTCAAAGATAGTGAAAGGTGAGAGCAGTACAAAATTATAAACGCAGTTTTTTATTTTGAAGCGCCGTGCCGCATCCTATCTTATTAAAAATGAGAAACACACGAAGAAAGCCATGGAAAAACCAACTTAGCCCTAAATCATTAGGATTAAGACCAAATCCTGTTATATATTAAACGGATTACCACTTGCTATTTTTCCTGCATAACAGGATATGTAAAATATAATAAGGATTCATTTAAACACATATACGGAATAACGACAGGTTTAGGTTTAAATTATCAGACAAAAACAGCCTTATCACTTCTTTAAAAGAATCTGATAAGGCCGTTTTTAATTTATACTTATTATTATCTATGTTCACATTTGAACACGACACTGTTTGTTCTCCTTATTCCTCTAAATATATATTTGTACGTATGCCGTCAGCATCCCTCTCAAAAATCAGGCGGTTGCTTCTTAACGTCTTACCGTCTATGGTGACTTCCATATACTCGCCGGAAGCCTTCCTCTGATATGAGATAAGGTTTGTGTCGTCTATATCTTCGCTATATTCGCTCTCACCCTCGCTGGCAAAATAAGACGAACGCTCTACAGGACCTTTAGGGGTTTCCCACATTATATTCACATCATCGTCAAACCATAATGCCCCGTCTATTTTTCTTTTTATCTTTACAGACATGCCGTCATGCGTAAGACCTGTATAACGGATATACGGTTTCTTGTCATATACTACCGTAAAAGGAACAACACCAAGGCACACCCAGCCTACATTTACTGAAAGTTCAAAGTAGCCACGGGCTATGAAGTTCTCTGTGTCAAACTCTTTGAAATAATTTTTCCATATACTGATATGTTCGTCTATCTTGCCCGGTGAGACTATATTTACATATTCACCGCTATGGTCTCCCACCAATCTAAAATTCAGCTCAAATCCAGATTCCGAAAGATAGTCAGGAACAGAGAGATTGCCAGACAGATTGACTTTAAGCGCGCCATCTACGACAGGCTCGTTGACAACCACAAAATTATCCATCACGATCTCGCCTCCATAAAAAATCTTCAAATTGTCAGGACCGTCTTTTTCAAAGCGCACAAGATGAGGTGGTATGTATTCGCCACGCTCCACCTTATCCTTTTCCTGCTCTGACACCATGAAAGCACGGACATAATAGGCTTTGCTCTCCATATTCTCCGGAACATCCACCCAAACATAACCGTCCTCTGGCTCCGCCGGCACCAGGTTAGTCTTACATTCGTAGTTACCCAACGCCACATCAGGCGAGCTGCCGAAAACCAGACCGCAGTATACTTTGTTATCCATCTCCTCTCCATAACGGCCTGAGCCATAGCCGCGGTTGAACGTTTTATTGTTTACAGGATCTAATGCTATTCCTATTTTATTGCTGTATGTTGTACGCTCATGTTTATAATGCAGTAACAGCCCTTTTCCGAAAAGGTCGTCACGCAAGTCTTGGTTCCACGCTTCGTAATAATATACAACTTCACAGAAGTTTTTGATGTCCGCGTCATCGTCAGGCGCAGAAGATGTGTTATATTCGCCTCTATCAACGGCTGCAAACAAGTCGTTGATGTTCGTCTTTACAGGCATGGGCAGCAAAGACACTGTCTTATAAACGGCTTTAAGGTTTTCGGTCATTTTCTCAAAAGGATTTCCCGAAGTTGGTTCTTGCACATTGAAGTCGAAAGACTCATGCATCCAAGAATCTCCTAAATAAGAGATGTTCAGAGTGTTGTCACGAACAAAGAAATAATACCACACTGAGTTGATGCACGCTTCTCTGACACGGCATTTGTCGTCGAAAACAAATACGGCATCATAACTGTCCATGTCGGTCATCTGCATGACATACCCTCCGTTGACAATATCTGGAGAGCACTGCATCCGCAAGTCATTGTCCAAGGCTACAGCCCATTTCCAACCTTGACGAAGCATCTCTTCGTCATCAACTTCAACAACCACAGGACCTTGTTCCTCTTCGCTGTCAGTACAGCCTGACAGAACGTTCATAACCAATAGTACGATTGGCAGAATGTAATAGATTTTCTTCATAGTTTTTGTTTTGTCACAGTTTTCATTCTCATTATACACTTATGCTGTCTGAAACAGCTGACATCATTCTCAACACCAGATTTACGAGTTTTATCCCCCAGTTCTACACTCCAGGCAAATATCTCTGCTAAATGTCTGTTTAGCTTGGAGTTTTTGCAAAAATATACAAAAATTAATAAATAGACAAACAATTAAAGGGGATTTATTTATTAAATAACATAAACATCATAAAATCGAATCGTACGATTTACATCATTAGCCATAATTTTTCAACTTAATTTTCCATGAATCATCACATTGTATTCAAGATAAAATATTTATCTAACATAAATAGGGTGCATCAAATATATTTCAATTGATACACCCTTATTATAAAATTATTTACTAACTATGGTATTGTTACTCTGTAACGGCCTTCAACATTGGAACTTTCTATTCCAGACCAAAAAGTTGATGTGAAAGTTCCTTCTATCTGAACATGGCCATTAACCTCTTTTATTGAATTAACTTTATGTGTTCCTTCTACCCATTCATATTCGTTATAATCAATAGTCAATTTAGACCAGAACGTAAGATTACTGTAATAGTCATCTTCAAATAAATCTTTTGTACAATGATATGTTCCTGGTTTTGATGCCAGTAAATCATTTATTCTTGAATAATGTACAATACCAAATAAAAAAGAAAATCCATATTTTTCAAAATGATCTTCCATATCGTAAGTTGCAGTAAGAGGATTGCCTTCAGCATCCTTGCCAACGGGGTCTATTTGCACATAAGACCAAAGTTTAATATTATCTCTATAAGTTTTTCCATTAAGTGTGATTTCGATATAATCGTTACTTGATGAGCCTCCAGTTTCTTCGTTATCATCATCACCACCACAAGATATAAAAGCCAATGCTATCAACATTATTGTCGGCAATAGCATCAATATAGAATGTAATTTTTTCATATTTTTTATGTCTAATATTTATGATATATAACACCTCATCCAATAACTGCCATACTCATTCCACTTATAATTCGATGCCCCACTTCAAAGCGACATAATATTTATTTGTAAACGTCTTAATCAATTTTAAAAACTATGTTACAACTTTCTTTGTCTAATTAAAACCAATCTTTATGCGAGCCGTCATAATCTTAAAACATGACAAAAACATTTTACATATTTTCTATAAGTGTAATTTATAATAACAAATGGATACAATGTCAATAAAAACAAATAATACATATTGATATTTAATATAAAACATCGAGAATCCATCATATTTAAGATGATAATCACGGACAGCCTCTAAACGCATATCGTCAATTAATATTGTCTTTAGTTTTTCATGGCTATATCACAATTAGAAGCATCCATATCATATAGGGCATATGTCCCAACATTATACTTTCCTTTTGTGCTGATATTCTAATACAATTTACAGTCTGATTTTAAAAAGTTTATTTCATAGTTTCTTAAATTAAATTTATTGAATATTCTGTTTTTGTGTGGTCCTTTAACCGGAGATAGACAGAAAAGAAACGTGGACCAAAACTTCGTCTACACTCTTTGTATTATAATGGATTATCTTTATCCGATATACAAGTAAAAGTTAACGCCAATCAACGCTAAGATTAACTTCTTACCTTTTAATTCGTATAAATCAACAACTATCAGAGCGCAAGAATGCAAGCTAACGTTTCAAATTTCTATATGTCTGTTTTTTTATTCTTTCATAGGCACTTATTTTTTACATTATTCGCAAAAGTAAACAAAAATGTTTAATCTCGCAAAAAATATCAAATACATTTACTTAATTCAATAGAATTAAATTCAGAATCTATTATTCTCATAATATTAAAACAAAATCTTCAAATAATTTCACACAATAGTTAGCTATAAAAAACGCCACACCTGGGACCAACACAAAATAATTGTAAGCAAAACATCAGAAAACAATTACACTTACGAAATGCCGACATCACAAAAGAGAAATACATTAAGCAAAAATGAGCCGTTTGCTTTCGGACTGAAACCGATAGAGTTACGATGCAAAAGTGGCCGAGTTTTGATGCAAAAGTGGCCGAGTTTTGATACGAAAGTGGGCCGTTTACGATACGCAAACAGCCCACTTATTTTATGTTTTTCAGCATGCTGTCAACAGCAATGCATTATTGATGCAGACGGAGACAGACACGCTGAAAGGTCTATTGATGTCACCAAACGTTCCATCTTACTCCTGCCATAACCCACAAGCCGGGCTGAGGCACGTTGCCATAGTCGACATAGGTGGCATCAAACAGGTTGTTGACCTCTACATAGACGCTGTAGCGCGACTTGTCCCACGACAGGCGTGCGTCTACGAGCGAATAGGGCTTATACGTGGTAGACACACCCTGCGGGTCGGTGTATGATCCTACGCGATACTGATAGCGGTAGTTGACATTTAGGTTAAGGGCGCTCACGATATGCAGGCCGAGACCTGCCACGAGCTTATGCCTTAGATACTCGAGGGCATAAAGCGACTGCACGCCCGGCTCCTTGTCCTGACTCTGGTCGATGTAGCTGTAGGACACATTTAACGTGCGCAGCACATCCTGACGTGGCAGCAGACTGGCGAAGCGGAACTTCAGCGAAGCCTCGAAGCCCGTTGAGTTAATCTCTGCATGATTAACCGATGTCCACACAGCATCCTCGCCAAGCGAGGTGTCCATTATCCAGTCGATCATGTTTGTTCCATGATGATGATAAACCGACAGCGTACCGGTTATTCCTTCTGAAACATACCTGACGCCTCCCTCAACGGCACTCATCTCCTCGGGCTTCAGATATTTGTCAGCCTTGTGTCCGTCTACCGAATAATAAAGTTCGGTGAACGACGGCATGCGCAACGACATGTTGTAAGATGCAAACACCTTCCAGTTCTGCCCTATCCTGTAGCTGACGTCAACGCCTGGATAAATCTTGAACGGCATCTCGTTCCATGTGTTCTTAACGGCCGTAAAGCCGGCGGAAAGAGTGAAACGCTTAAGTATGACGTTGTGTTCAAGATAAAAACTGAGGTTGCTTCGGTTAAGGCCATAGGCATAGTTGCGGTCGGTGCCGTGGATGTGTATCGGATTGTCGAGCGGCTCGCCGAGATTTCCGCTCACAAGGTCTTCGTTGCGGAATTCGGCTCCGAAGGCTGTGCGCCCCAAAATCCAGTCGAACCAGCTGTTGAGGTTAAGTCCGAACACATCGGTGCGGTTATAGTTGAAGGGCGACTTGTCGGGCGCTCCTCTGTAAAACTCATAACGGTCTTGAAAACGGTTCCAGTAAATAGACGGCCGGAAGTGGAACTTGCCTCCTTTCGTCTCAGCCTGAACGGCCGTGAAATATTTTGTGGTATGTTCATACTGCTCGTCGGACAGAAGACTGTAGAACGTATTGCTGCCCCATCCCTTGTCGCTAACTCCGGCGTGCCATCCTATCGTGAGGTGGTCGTCATCATAGCGTCCCTGATAGAATGCCCTCGCGCCTTCGTAGTCGGCGTTGAGACGTCCGCTCTTGCTTCGCAGCCAGCCGTCGCTGCGCGTATAGCCCGCGCTCAGCTGATTGTTCCACTTGTCTTGCTTCAGATTAACACGTCCTCCGGCAGCCAGATAGCCAAACGAGCCTCCTTCGGCATGAACATCGGCACTGCTTTTTGCTCCGAGCTTTGTAACAATGTTGATTACGCCCACAAGCGACGATGTTCCGTAGGCTCTTCCGGCAGGTCCCTCAAGCACTTCAATCCGCTCAATCTCGCTTATATCCACGGGCAGGTCTAAGGCGTTGTGCCCCGTCTGCGGGTCGCAGATGTTTATGCCGTTAAGCAAGACGGCGATGTGCTCGCTGGTGCCTCCGCGTATGCTGATGTCGGTCTGTGCCCCGATAGGGCCTCGCTGCCTGACATCCACGCCTGCGGCATACTTGAGCAAGTCGTTAACACTTTGCACAGGGGCAGCGGCAATCTCGTCGCGCCCGAGTACGTTTACAATTCTCGCCGCATGGCCTCCTGTCAGCGGCGCGCGCGAAGCCGTAACGTCCACCTCGTCGAGCATCACGGTCTCACCGGTCGTCTGCATAGTGCTGTCCACCTTCTCTACCCTGGTGCTTATGCCGTCTGCCTTGGCATAGGTAAGAGTGGCAACACTAAGCGTGCCGATAAGCACCTCTCTGCCCAGGCAAGAAAAGAGCGAATAGCCCTTGTTGCCGAAACGAGAGAACTTAAAGCTTTCACGCTTGTTGAAAATTGTTTTGTACATAAAATTTGATATAATTAAAAAAATTAACGTTTCGCCTACGCGAAACGTCCGCAAAGATAGTGAAAGGTGAGAGTAATACAAAATAAAATAAGTTTTATTTTTATTGCCGAACCGCAAACTGCCCTTTGATAAGGGCAGCAAAAAATAAGTTCACTCGTTAAGTGAACTTATATACTTTTCAGAATAAATAAGCAAAAGACGCCGTGAATGTTCTGTTCTTGCAGTCTGTGCCTGTCTTATTAACATTCTTCATTCCCCAATCATATCCAACGGAAAGCTGAACATGGCGGGCTATTTCTGCTCCGGCACGGAAGCCCAGTCCCCAGTCGAAACGGTCTAAGACTTTGTCACTGAACAAATTGTCTGATGCATTTTTCGTCGTAGAAGTGCCCTTGCCATCTGTAACAGTCATTGTAGATTTGCCAAACAGACCGATGTTAAAATATGGTCCGGCATTAACAAACAGGCTTACATTACGCCCAACGGAAAACTTATATCCAATATGAACCGGAATATTCAAATAATAAGGACTGAACTTATAATCAAAAGTGTTATTATTAGTTGTTTCATCTAACCGGGAAATGTTATATCCGCTGTAATAATAATTGGGTGTCTTCCATCCATAAGAAGACAGCATCAGTCCAAAGTCTAAATAAAGTCCTTTTGTAAACTGCGGAAGGCCAAGTTCACCCTTTAGGCCGGCATGAAAACCCGACTGAGCATTATAACCACTCGGAGAACTGAGATTATAACCTGCCGTTGCTCCCACTCTGAAATCTTGCGCTTTTGCCACCATACAGAATGACAAAAATAAAAGCGATGTGAATAAAATCTTCTTCATACTAAAATATGTATTAAGATAATTAATTTATCATTTAACACGCAAGGCAGGAAATCCCCCTATTCTGTAATGTTAAAATATCATTAGTTTGCCGTTAACCTGTTTTCTGCTTTTAAGGAACTAAATAATAAGGATATATATACATACGAAAAAAGAGGAGAACGCTTGCGCATTCTCCTCTTTGGATTTATCTTAAATAAGATTATTATTCAACAACAATTGGCTTATACTTCGGAACCAGGGCCTTCATTATAACCCAAGCCAGCAGATAAGCAACGGCGCAGATGCAGAATACAATCATATATGCACCCGGTTTGCCTTCCATACCGAGGAACGAGAAGGCTGAACCCATGCCCTCAGCATAAGTGAACAGCTCACCTGCACCGAGGTTGATAAGCAGTGAACCGATACCACCGGCCATAGCGCCTATACCTGTAATGGTTGCGATAGTTGATTTGGGGAACATATCACCGATTGTAGAGAACAGGTTGGCAGACCAAGCCTGATGACCTGCACCGGCAAGACCGATGATGATTGCGGGGAACCATGCAGAATTTGCACCAAGCGGCTGAGCGAACAGCGCGAACAGCGGGAAGAATGCAAAGATAAGCATAGCGCGCATACGGCCTGCATAAGGGCCCATGCCCTTCTTCTCAACAAACAGCTTAGGCAGGTAACCGCCGTAGATTGACAATACGGTAACAATGAGATAAAGCACAAAGATAAGAGCCATACCCATTGTTGAAGAAGACTCATAACCAAACTGGTCAGAGAAATAAGCCGGAGCCCAGAACAGATAGAACCACCAAACACCGTCGGTGAAGAACTTACCTACTACGAACGACCATGTCTGCTTATACTTGAAGCACTGCATGAACGGGATAGTCTTTTCCTCTTTAGCCTCAGCTGAAGCAGGCTCCTCTTTTTCGTCCTGATTGATATATATAAGCTCTGCCTTGTTTACTCTCTTAGAGTTTTCAGGTTTCTCATAAAGATGTGCCCAGAAGAACATCCACACGAAACCAATCGCACCGATGATGATGAATGCCATCTCCCAACCGAAATGCTTGGCAAGGACAGGGATGGTAAGCGGAGCTGCCAAAGCACCGACAGAGGCACCTGAATTAAAGATTGAAGTTGCAAAGGCACGGTCTTTCTTAGGGAAGTATTCAGCCGTAACCTTGATGGCTGCGGGGAAGTTTCCTGCTTCACCGAGAGCAAGGATGGCACGGCAAACGAGGAAGAGCCATACGCTGAGCGTTGCAATGGCAACGGCCATTGTGCTTCCTGCCTCAACGGCACGGAGAGCTTCTATTGAGTCGAGGCCCTCAACCTCCATAGTAACCCAGCCGCATCCTGCGTGCATACATGCACCGAGCGACCATATAAAGATAGCCCAAAGATATCCTTTCTTTATGCCCATCCAGTCGACAAACTTACCTGCGAACAGACAAGCCACAGCATAAAAGACAGAGAAGAAACCGGTAATCATGCCATAATGAGCATCATTCCAGTGGAACTCGGGTGCTATAAAGTCTTTCCACGTAAGCGACAGCACCTGACGGTCAAGATAATTGACTGTCGTAGCGCAGAAAAGCAAAGCACAAATTACCCAACGGAAGTTGGTCATTTTAGTAGTTTGAATAGGATTCATTTTTATTTGATTAATAGTATTTTGTTTCAAGCAATAGTTTGTGCAAAGGTAACACTTTTTTTCTTAACCGATACAGCCGTATTTGTTAAAATAGTATAAACACCATAAACAAGAAAAGGCTTTAAAATAAAGCCTAATCTTGAAAATAAACTCTCTTTACGCGGTTGCTTATGCTTGTAAGCACCTCGTAAGGTATTGTCCCAAGCACGTCCGACAGCACCGTTACAGGCAGATGCTCGCCGAATATCTCCACGGTGTCGCCTTCCTTACAGTCTATTCCTGTAAGGTCTATCATGGCCACGTCCATACAGATGTTGCCCACATAAGGCGCTTTCTGGCCATTGACAAGGCAGTAGCAGTGGCCGCAGCCCAGACGGCGGTTAAGTCCGTCGGCATATCCGATAGGTATGGCACCGATAACGCTGTCGCGGGTGAGCACACCCTTACGGCTGTAGCCCACAGTATCTTCCTTCGGCACGCGGTGTATCTGCAGTATGGTGGTCTTCAGCGTGCTGACTGTATTCAATACAGAATTGTCGCGGCTGTCGATGCCGTACAGGCCTAGACCCAGGCGGCACATGTCCATCTGCCGCTCCGGGAAGTGCTCTATGCCGGCTGAGTTGTCCATGTGGCGCAATATCTTGTGGCTGAATGCCGACTGAAGTTTCTTGCTGCCTTCATCGAACAGCTTAAACTGCATGGCAGAGAAGTTGTCGAAGTCGTCGCTGTCTGAACCAACAAAGTGTGAGAACACCGAACGCGGTATTATTGCGTTCTGATGCTTCAGGCGACTGATAAGCTCGTCCATGTCGCAGCGCGGATCGAATCCAAGGCGGTGCATACCTGTGTCGAGCTTTATGTGTACCGGATATCCGGTTATTCCCTCTTTCTGTGCAGCCTTTACGAGGGCATCGAGAAGGCGGAAGCTGTAGACCTCGGGCTCGAGCTTATAGTCGAACATTGTCTTGAAGGCCGTCATCTCCGGGTTCATTATCATTATGTTGCACGTTATGCCGTTCTTTCTCAGCGTTACGCCTTCGTCGGCAACGGCAACAGCGAGATAGTCAACGCGATGGTCCTGCAGGGTCTTTGCCACCTCTACTGATCCTGCACCGTAGGCATCAGCCTTAACCATGCACACCAGCTTGGTGGTAGGCTTCATGTATGAACGGTAGTAATTCAGGTTCTTTACAACAGAATTGAGGTTCACCTCCAGTATCGTTTCATGCACTTTCTGCTCAAGCAGCTCTGTAAGTCTATCGAACGAGAACTTGCGCGAGCCTTTGAGCAGTATCACCTCGTCGCGCAGCGATCTGAACACGGTGCTTCCGATAAACGAGTTGCAGTCGTCAAAGAAGTACTTCTCTTCTATCATTATCTCATCGGCGCAACGGCTTATCTCCGGACCGATGCCGATAAACTTCTGCACGCCGCGCTTTACGGCAAGCTCTGACACCTTTTTATATAATGTATCACCGTCTTCACCGCTCTGATATATGTCGCTCAATATGAGCGTGCGTCGGCGTCCCTCATGGTCGGGGCGGCGGTTCATGAAGTCGAGGGCTATGTCGAGCGAGTTGACGTCTGAGTTGTATGAGTCGTTGATCAGCGTGCACCCGTGCTGTCCTTCCTTCACCTCGAGGCGCATGGCCACAGGCTCTATGGCCGGCATGCGCTGTGCTATTTCATCAGCTGTAAGTCCAAGATGAAGCGCAACGGCAGCACATGTTATTGAGTTGGCAACCGAAGCCTCGTCGATAAACGGCAGTGTGTAGGCAGACTCAACGCCATTGAACACATAGGTTACGGTGGTCTGTGTGTTTTTCTTGTCAACCGACTTTACGAACAGTCTTACAGACGGATCCTTCACCGACCATGCTATCTGCTCGCCTTTATAGTCGTAGCTTTCAACACATTGTCTTATCACCTCGTCGTCGTAAGGATAAACAATGGCCTTTGAGTCGTGAAACAGACGTAGCTTCTCATGACACTTGTCTGCCATCGACTTAAAGTTTTCCTGATGGGCGGCACCAAGATTGGTGATAACGCCAACAGTGGGCTGTATGATGTCGCGCAGCGACTCCATCTCGCCGGGCTGGCTTATGCCTGCCTCGAACACTCCCACCTGGCTCTGCTCGCTCAGCAGCCATACCGAGAGGGGCACACCTATCTGCGAGTTGTAGCTGCGCGGACTGCGCGTAACTGTCATTGAGGGCGAGAGCAGCTGATAAAGCCACTCCTTTACAACGGTCTTGCCGTTGCTTCCGGTGATGCCCACCACCGGAATGTCAAACTCGTCTCTGTGGCGTTCGGCAAGGCGCTGAAGGGCCTCAAGCGCAAAAGGCACTTTCAGGAAGTTGGCGTCAGGATAGTCCTTCTGCCAGTCAGCCGGAAGCACCTCTACCACAAAGCTGCGCACGCCGCGCCTGTAAAGGTCGGCTATGTACTTATGACCATCGTTGCGTTCGGAACGTATTGCAAAGAACAATGTCTCCTCCGGAAAACAAAGGCTGCGGCTGTCGGTAAGAATCCATCTTACGTTGCCGTCGCTCTCGCCATAACGGCGCGCGCCTATAAGAGTTGTAACTTTTTCAATTGTGTAAACCATCTCAATTGATATTATTTTGTTTCTTATTTAATCTTTGTCATTGAAAAGAATAAAGACACGTAACAGATATTCAGAGCCACATAAAGACACGGCCGGGCCACACTGCAGCACCACCGGACTGCATGCCGTCTGGACATGCCCGCGCACGGGCAAAGCATCCATCACTGCGCCCTAACAGCCGGCCAAACAGCCTGAACAAGACACTCAAGCCGGCCATGGGTGCATAATTAAGGTACAAATTTCGGATATTTTTTTGAAAGAGCCTTAACTTTTAACATTGTTTTATTCATAAACTCCTTATATTCGTCAGAGTCGGGCCTGAACGGCTTGTGGCCCAGCGCCTCCTTTATGGGGCGCCACTCTTCGATAAAGCGCTTTGCTGCCGGCGAGAAATAAGCCTCTGAGAACAGTTCCCATATATAGTCTACGGCCTGCTGCGAAGGATGGAGCATGTCGGATGCATAGAAGCGATAGTCGCGAAGTTCGTCGTTTACAATCTCGTAGGCAGGAAAATATGTAACCCTGCCGGGATATTTCCTTACCATGAGGTCGGCGGCAAGCAGCAGCGTGGCTTTAGACAGCTGGCTGCCGTGATAGCCATACTTGGCGTAACGTATCGGACTGACGGTAATTATCACCTTCACGTCGGCATTTCTTCCGGCCAACAGTTCCACTGCTTCAGAAAGATAGCCTACACACTCGTCTATCGTGAGTTCGCGTTCCGTGAACAACCTCTGCGGACGTTTTGCGCAGTTGTCCACTATCTCGCCTGTTTCGTTCAGTATATATACATGATTTGTTCCGAGTGTCATCAGTGCCACGCGCGGCGCAGCCTCGCTCCGTGCCACGGTATGCAGGATGCTTGCCGGATTATACATCACGCCGTAAGGATTAACCACGGCATTAAACTTCTCTTCGACAAACCGCCTGCCTATGTTGTCGGCAAAGCAAGAACCAACAAAGAGCATGTCTTCAAAAGGCTCAATCTCAAAGTCGGGCTTGTCTATCTTAACTTTTGTCCTGAACTCCATATCATTTCCTCTTTTCCCCTGCAAAGTTAATGCAAACTGAGAGCAATACAAAACAAATCGTATTTGTTTTTATGGCCGAAGTGAAGCTTAACTTATTCAAAGTTAATGCAAACCGAGAGCAATACAAAACATATCACATTTGTTTTTATAGCCGAGGTGAAGCTTAACTTATTCAAAGTTAATGCAAACCGAGAGCAATACAAAACATATCGCATTTGTTTTTATGGCCGAAGTGAAGCTGAAACGTTTGGAAATATACAGATACAACAAACAGACATTAAGCAAAACACGGCAAATGAGCCTGCAAAAGGTATGGTTTTGCATGATGAAACACGGCCTTTTGCAACGTAATAGATATGCTTTTAGAAAAAGGTCTGATAAAGGAAAAGAAACGAAAAAAGTTTTTCACAAAAACTCGTCACTCATCACAACGGCACATAACACTCTGAAATACAGTGCGTTATTGTGTGACGAGTTGTATTTCCAACTCATCACGCTTAAAGTCAACCAATATCAGGAAAGCACAATCAACGCCCCCAAATATCGTTGTGTGATGAGTTGAACAAGCAACTCGTCACACTACAACATTCTGATAATCAGAATATTATGCTGTAATGTGACGAGTGACGAGTTTTTATAAAAAAACTTTTTCGGGTTATATCCGCAAATTTGTTAATACGGATAATTATAAATGAAAGCCAAGAACGAAAACTACAAATGCCATGACCGCATAATCAGGCAAAGCAAATCATAATTTTCAACTCTCAATTGTCAATTCTCAATTCTTAGCTTCGGCTCACCTGCAAGCCCTTGGTGCTGAGCGACATGTCGACAAAGCGGGCATTGGCATTTGGCCTGTTGCTGTTGAGTATCTGTTTGATACGGGCTGCCGCGTCAGGATCCTTGGCCACCATATACAGATAGCCGCCTCCGCCTGCACCGGCAAGCTTATAGCCAAGACACAGGTCGTCTATAAGTTCTGTTATGCGGCGAACGCTTTCGGGATTGGTACCGCTGTCGATGGCCTGATTCTGAAGCCATGTCTTGCGCACAAGCATACCCATCTTATTGAAGTCGGCACGCTGTATGGTCTCATACATGTCGAGCGAGTGCTGTTTCATTTCGCGCAGACGTGTCAGCTCGTCGCTCTGATTGAGGAACATGCGGCGCACTATCTCTGCCAGGATGTTCTTTGCCGTGCGTGTTATGCCCGTATAATAGAGCAGGTGGCAAGGCGTGTACTCAGGCTGTGTGAACAAGTCGGACGGAAGCCAGCGCACCGTAGGACACTGGTCGAAGCCGCGGCCTGTCTGCAACAGCTTTACGCCCTGCAGTATTCCGCCAAACTGGTCTTGCCATCCGCCTCCGGTTGTGAGCAGCTGCTCAAGCACAAGCGTGCGGTGGCCTATTTCGTTCTTGTCCCATGCAAGGCCGCAGAAGTCGTTGAGCGCACCGAGAACGGTAGACGCAAGCATGCTGCTCGTGCCCAGTCCGCTGCCTGCGGGAATGGCAGAGAGCAGTGTCAGCTCTATGCCGCAGCCGAAAGCCTTCAGCTGACTTTCGAGCGAGCCGAACTTCTCGGCACAGTAGGCGGGCACAAAGCCAGCAAGGGCCAGCGCGGCCTTGGGTATAGAGAACGGACTGCCCACATGATGATAGTCGGCAAGCTGCTCGTATGTGGTAACTTCCTCAATGGCTCCGAGGTCGATGCTGCGCAGCACGATGTGCGGCTCCTTACACGGACGGACATACGTCTGCAGCGGCGGCTGACCGTTAAGCTCGATGGCAAGGTTGACAACGCTGCCGCCCTCCATGAGGCAGTAAGGAGGTGTGTCGGTCCATCCTCCGGCTATGTCTATGCGCACGGGGCTGCGGCCCCAAACAATCTGGTCGCCGTATACCGACATGCGCGGACTCTGTTTCTCGGTGAGCACCTGCTGTGTCAGTCCGTCGCGCAAAAGGGCAAAGGCCTTGTCTTCGTTCTTCTGATATTCGTTGCCCTTGATGCGTGCCAGCTCAGAGCGGAACATTGAGTCGTGTATGCGTGTCAGCAGCGGCGCATTGTCGCTTATCGCATCCGGCTGAGGAATGTTGAACTTGGCAAAGTCGCGTGCGGCATCGTCAAGGTCGACCTGATAGAACACGCTATGCTCATAGTTGCGTGCCAGAGCCTGCCAGTTGGCAGCACGCAGCAGGTCGCGCTGCTGCTGAAGCCTCATCAGGTCTGCCTCAGCCGATATGTCGTCGGCGCTGAGCCTGCGGCTTTCGCTCCATATCTCGGCACCCTCTTTGAGTTCCGGCTCCGAGAGCATCCAGCGCAATACGAGTCCGACATCATTCACGTCGGCACATGCCGGGAATATGCGTGCCGACTGCAGGTCGGCATTTCCGTCTATTGTGTCAATGTCGATATTGCGCTCGGCAGCCCATTCGGCAAACGGACGTCCGAGGAACTTAACGCTGAGGTCGTGAAGGTCGCCGCGGAACTTATCGTCGTATCCGTAAGGCCTTACTACATATTCGTCTTCGCCGGCAGGCACAATGTCAACACACTGTCCCGGCTGAAGGCTTATTGTCCAGTTGTTTTCGGGCACGCCCGTTATGATGTTCTCATGCGCCAGCGTCCACGACGAAGGCACATAGCTGTTTTCTATCCAAAGATTCTGGTTGCGCTCAGTGATGGCCGTACCCACGCATGCATTCTGAACAAACATGGCTGGGTGAGGCTTCAGCGAGTGATGCATTATCTCGCGCTGGTCGTTGACAAGATTCTGTATAGCAAGTGTAGACGACAGAATCTCATGACTTGTGCCGAAATGATAAAACTCGCCGCCTGGCAAAGGCAACACGGCTACGCTCAGACTGTTGAGCTCGTCGTCCTTAACCGAAGGATCTGTGCCGAGCGAGCAGCCGAACTCAGAATAGAGGTCGTAGTTGATGCGCTCGCCGTTGCGCTTTGAGCGCTGCATGAGCAGCTTGACGGCGCGGTCGCTCAACAGCCACACGCCTATGTCTGTAAGATAGAAATGATCCTTGAGCAGTTCGCCGAGAGTCTTCACCGAAGGCTTCTGCATCATGCACTCAAGCACCGACGGGGTTTCGCGTCTTGACACAAACACGCCGTGGTCTTTGGCTATCTCAGGGCCGAGCCACAGGCCGTAGCACACCACGTCGGCCTCTGGTATAGGCTGAAGCGGCTGAGTGGCACGTATATACACATCGCCACTGACAATCATGGTGTGCATGTTGTCGGGCGCGCAGCTCATTATCTTGTCGTAAAGGGGTATCTGCAGCGACAGAAGATTCTGCGAGAGCCTCTGTCCGCGCTCCCAGCGGAACACCGGCACGGGCGTCAGCACCTTGCCCGACGGGGCGTAGGCCGGCAACCGGCGGCTCTGTCCGCCGGCATGCAGCAGCAGGCGTCTGTCTGAGGCAAGCCACTCGTCGAAGCTCTTGCCGTCTGAACTTTCGGCATAACAGGCCTCCAGCAGCCATGTTGAGCCGCCGCCCGAACCGAGCTTATGCCCTATAGGGTCGTTGGTGCAGAACCATTCGCTGTGGTCGTGTCCGGTAACATCATGAAAACAGTTTACCAGATTTGGCGGCAATGACAAAAGCTTTTTCATTTAACCTTCCCTTTCTTTTTCATTTCAATATATACAACAAACAGAAGCGCCAGAATAAGTACGGCATAAGCTATATATGCTATGGTCTCGGTTGTGCTGACAGACTTAGGATAGAACATCAGTTCTACGTTGTGCTTGCCCGGTGCGACATTGATGGCACGCAACAGATAGTTGACACGTCCGAGCTCAACGGGGTTGCCGTCGACTGTGGCTGTCCAGCCGGGATAATACACCTCGGAGAACACTATCACACCGCCGGCATCAGAGCTTACGCTATACTTCAGGTGGTTAGAAGAATATGATGTGAGCTTGACAACCGACACACCACCCTGCTTCTTGGCATCCTTCAGCTGACTCTTAAACTTGGCGTCGGCCACTGCCTCATGGCGCAGATCAATCTTTCCAACTCTATCTATTTCGTCGTTGGCGCTGTTTACATAGGTTATACGGTCTACAAACCATGCATTGCCGTAAGCATACGGATTCTTCAAAGGCACGGTCTGTCCGCTCTGAAGCGGGAATATGAAATATCTTGCGTTGAGCATGTTGAGCACCGGATAGATGCTGTCGCCGTTGATCTTGGTCATGTCGCCGCCGGCCTCAGCCACTGCGGGCACGAGTTTCTGCATCTCAGGAGCGATGTAGGCGTCTATCATGTCCTGATAACGGCGTAACTTGGCGGCGTGGTATCCGCCTATGCTGTTGTGATAGTAAGAAGTTTCGTTCTCATTGAACGTGTTAGAGGCAAGGTTGAGCACGCGGTAACTGCCGAAGTCGGTCTTGTCCTGAAGGATAATCTTGTCGGTCTCGGTCATCTCTATCGGTGCCTCGCGCTCACTCTTGTTGACAAACATGTCGTTGTTGAGGTAGCGCTTGTTGACCTGCCACATGTCAATAAGACAGAGAACTATCAGCGCTCCCACCATGTATTCTGTCTTCAGTTTCTTTGCCTTATAGAGCAGCAGGCAGAGAGTGCCGATGACAATGATGAAGAACGAGCGCCAGCAGTCGGCAGTGAACATGGCGATACGCATCTCGCGCAGATTGGCGAGCAGCGGGTTAAGATAGTCGGCCGGTATCTGCTGCAATGCCCTCATCTCTTCAGACGAGATGAAGTCTGAGAAGAACATTGTAGGCATAACGGCAAACAACAGGGCGATGCCGCCGGTGAGGGCGAAGCTTGCATAAACGTATTTTATCTTTTGAGTGAGGATTTCAGGTTCGTCAACAATTTTCTTCAATGCAAGCATTGCCAACAGAGGTATAGTAAACTCGGCAATGACAAGTATCGAAGCCACCGTGCGGAACTTTGAGTACATCGGGATATAGTCGATAAAGAAGTCGGTGAACGGCATGAAGTTCTTACCCCATGACAGCAGTATAGAAAGCACCGTTGCGGCAAGCAGGGCCCACTTCATAGGTCCCTTGACGATAAACAGGCCTAAGACGAACAGCATGAGCACGAATGCCCCGACGTAAACAGGGCCGCTAGTTCCGGGCTGTTCACCCCAGTACTGTCCGAGCTGCTGATATATATCTATAAAGTTGTTGTCGGCATGTTCCATGGCAGTCTTGTTCTGTGCCAAAGGCATTGATGCGCCACCCTTGGTGTTGGGCACGAGCAGAGTCCATGTCTCGCCTATGCCGTAGCTCCACTGCGTTATATAGTCGCGGTCGAGTCCGCTGCTTGTCTGGTTTGCCGTGTTTTTTTTGACCAGTTCGCTCTTGCCGCGCATCGACTCCTGGCTGTACTCCCATGTGTGATAAAGGTTGCTCAGGTTGATGCATATACCTATTATGGCACCGGCAGCACACACAGCCGTGGCCTTGCCGAAATGAGCCAGTTTGTGGTTACGGATGGCATCAACGAGATAGGCAATGACCATAAACAGGATGACAAACAGGAAGTAATACGTCATCTGCACGTGGTTGGCGTTGACCTCAAAGGCCGTAAACAGCGCCGTGACAATGAGTCCCCACAGGTATTTGCCCCTGTAGGCAAGCACCACTCCGGCTATCATCGGCGGGAGATATGCCAGAGCCATAACCTTCCAGATATGTCCTGCGGCTATGATTATGAAGAAATAGCTCGAAAAGGCCCATATTATAGAGCCCAAAGCCGCCAGCGACTGGCGGAAATCGAACGCACGAAGAAGGATATAGAATCCCAGCAGATAAGCAAAGACATACCACACGTTCTCAGGCAGGAAAAGATGATAAGCCTTTACGACCTGGCCCAGTCCGTCGGTGCTGCTGTATGAGGGCGCCGTCTGATATGTCGGCATGCCGCTGAACACGGAGTTCATCCAGCGAGTCTGCTCTCCGGTTTTCTCCCTGTGTTCTGACAGTTCTCGCCCGAGGCCCTTGCTTGCAGCCGAGTCGTGGCGGAAAAGAATCTTTCCTTCAATATCAGCAGGAAAGAA
>NZ_HF986819.1:42238-51711 GCF_000431195.1 Prevotella sp. CAG:255
TCAGCAGGAAAGAAGTATGCGAAAGAAATAGCCGCGAACAGCAATATGACCAGCACGTCGGGCAGGTATTGTTTCCATGTTTTCATTGATACTTACGTTTTTAAATTAAATCTGAGTGCAAAAATACACAAAATTCATGACATCAGTCAACTCTTTGCGTAAAATTAAGATGTATTCGTTGCTTGCTGCCGGCATGGCGCCGCATCAGCATTAATGTCACTTTATTTTTTCCGTCGCCCTAAACGGCGCGGCAGGCAAACCTGCACCATTGCACAGATTGGGCTGCGAGCTGTCGCTCCAGCAATAACGCACAGTCACAGGTCTTGCCATATCCGTTTTTGAACTTAGCACAACCTTGTTGTCTACAATCTGGGCTTTGGCCGTGTTGTAGCGGTTCTTTGTGTTTTTCAGTTTAAAGTTGTCGGGCATCTTTCCGTCACGTGTCTTCAGGCCGTCAGCGTTTTCAAATGTCAATATGACCTTATCGCCTTCAACTTCCATGCTTTTAAATGTAGGTCCCGAACTTACGACATCTCGCCCATAGGTCTTATTTAAGGCAAGCAGGGCCAGGCGCTTTCCGACAATCCATTTATATGGCGGATGTATATCTTTAAGATTATCCACCAGGTCATTAATAACAATCATACCTGTATGTGGAACATCAAGACAAGACGCCTGCTCCTCCCAAAATTTAGGAAGGGCATCCCACGGCAATCCGTTCTCATCGCCCTTGCGGTCTGAATAGAGATAAGGTGCCAGCTGGACGAAATAAAACGGCATGGCGTCATCATGCCAAGCCTTTCGCCAGCCGTCAATCAGCGCACGCTGCTTGACATCATACCCTACACCTCTTTGGTCCAGAACATTTGCCTCGCCCTGATACCACAGAAATCCGCACATAGAGAATGGAGCAAGCGGAGCTATCATCGTGCGGTAATGATCGGCCACAGGCAGACCATAATAGCTGCCATTGGCGTATCCATCATTCAACTGCGACGAACCCTTGAACGCCTCTTCTGGCATCCACGACTCAATCATCGATCCTCCCCACGACGAGGATATCAGTCCGACTGGTACGTCAAGACTGTCAGACAGATTCTTTGCAAAGAAATATCCTGCGGCAGAAACAGGGGCAAGACTTTCTTCTGACAGCATCTTCCATCCGGCAGTAGGCAGTATCTCGCCATTATTTGAACACTCTACATACATTGTGCGTATTATCTGACTGTCTGCCGCCTTAAATTCCTTATACAGCACCTCCGGGTCGCCTTTCTTTGGACGGGCATGGTGCGGGTGGTTGTTCATGGAATATTCCATGTTTGACTGTCCTGAGGCGAGCCACACTTCGCCAACAAGAATATTGCTTAGCACAATTTTTCCTGACTTTGAACTTACCACAAGTTTTTGCGGCTTCTTAGTAGCACTCACTGCTTTAAGCACGGCAATCCATTCACCGTTGGCATCGGCTACCGTACTGGCTCTCTGAGACATAAAACTTATTTTTATCTTCTCGCCGGCAGGAGCCTTTCCCCATACATATACTGGCTTTTCCTGCTGTATCACCATGTTATCAGTAAATACCGGTGCCACGGTAATATCGGCAAAAACATACAACGGCAATAGCGACAGCGCTATTATCAATAATTTATAGACTTTAACCATAAGAGGATGTAAAATATGATTTGTTTTCAAGTACGCAAAAGTAATATTTTTTCAACTACTCCGCATCATTCTGAATAACTTTTTAGCGCAGTCCGGCTTTACCGGCACTCTGAAAGAAACAAAATTCATATATTTTGCACATATTCGGTCCCCGACAGGCTGTTTTTTCCTATATAAGTATTATCTTTGCCAAAAGCGTTGTCCTGGCATACAGTAACGCGTTATTATAGGTTACATTATTTTAAAACTAATATTTATGAGAACGTCATTATTAAACAGGATATCAATGGCATTGATATTCGCATTTGCCGCATTAAATGTTTATGCCGGAATTAATTCAGGAGACGAGCCGTATGAGTTTGAAGAGGGCCTTAGTGATGGAGGTACTTATTATTACAGGACAAAAGATCTTGAGTTTAAGGCATCCAACACTGAAGAAATTGTACTTGGAGGTCTTCAGCTTCTGTATAAGAAAGGAATATATCCGGTAATCTCAATAAGGATTGCAGGCTTTGAACAGAGCCTGATAGACCTTGGAAAAAAAACACGCAGATACGAAGACAAGGCTATGATAAACCAAACACTGACGCTGACGCTTACAAACGGCGAAGTGATAAGTACATACGAGGCAGGAGTGTCTGATGTCCTGAAAAAAGAATTTGAAGACGCAGAGATGGCTAATCTAGGAATACAAGCGTCGGTATCTGATCTTTCGAGCAGTCGCAGCGACTTTTCCTCCATGTCATCAAGCAACCGTATAAGCCACGTGATACAGCAGCTTACGACCTTCAACATAAAAAAAATCGTAATATCCGGCATAACACTCGACGTGTCGACAAAATCAGCCCCTACATATCTGGCAATGTTCAAGGCACTCGACAAAAGATTCGGCCTCAACTACCTTAAAGCACCGTCGTACAACACCTACACCAATTTGAGCGCAACGGTGAAGTCTATCACCACAGAGCATAACCTCTACCAGAACGGGCAGAAAGGAATGAATGTCAAAGTGAGCTTCGACGTAAGCGGCATGAAGGGCAAGACGGGCATCTGCGTAGCATACTTCTATTTCGAAAACGGAACGGCTCTAAACGACTACAACAAACATTATTACACTACTGACGGCAAGGTGTCGTCTTCAACAAAATATACGCCGGGGTGGGACAACACGACATACACCGACCTAAAGATCTTCATACCCTACAGCGAACTTCATCTCGGAAGCGGCAAGTCGCACCTGAAGGCTAAGGTTGAAATATTCGACAACAACAACCGCAGCATAGGCAGTAGCCAATGGACCTACTTCAACTACACCTATCCATGATGCGCCTGCCCGCCACACATTCTAAGAGATTTTTTGCCTCCTATAAGCCGGCGGCACGCTGATATGTCGCAAATTCTTTATATCTTTGCCACATAAAACAACAGCATAAAGATGAAAATAGGAATAATAGTGGCAATGGACAAGGAGTTTGTGCAGCTTAAGGCACTGCTCGAGAACGCCACAATGGAGCAACACCACAAGAAAGACTTCGCCGTGGGTAACATCGGCGACAAGGACATCGTTATACAGAAATGCGGCATCGGCAAGGTAAACTCTGCCATAGGTGCCGTGGAAATGATAAACAACTATGCCCCCGACCTGGTGATATCTACCGGAGTGGCTGGCGGAGCCGACGTAGAGATGAACGTAACGGACGTCATCGTGGGCACGTCATATTGCTATCACGACGCCTACTGCGGCAGCGAGTGCAGCTTCGGACAAATCATCGGCATGCCGCCTGCATTTACGGCACCCAAAGACCTCGTAGAAAAAGCAGTATCCCTGAGCGGCGAGACAAAGATTCATGCCGGACTGATTGTCAGCGGCGAATGGTTTGTCGACTCACGCGAGAAGATGCAGGGCATACTCGACAACTTTCCCAAGGCCAAGGCCGTCGACATGGAGAGCTGCTCTATAGCGCAGACCTGCCACATATACGGAGTGCCGTTCGTAAGTTTCCGCATAATCAGCGACATACCGCTTAAGGACAACAAGGCGTCACAATACTTCGACTTCTGGGCAAGACTTGCAGAAAAGTCGTTCAACGTTACCAAAGAATTTCTTAAAGTAATATAAGCAATGAGTTACTGAGATGTCAAGGAGCGACGCATTTGTCAGAATATCCTCAAAAGCCGGACAACAAAGAAATACAACAAAACATTTGTATTAACTCCTTAACACCCTAACTCCCTAACTTCTAAAAAGATGAAAAAGATTCCAAGTTTTACAATCGACCACAACCGCCTGCTGCGCGGAATATACGTATCACGTAAGGACAGCGTAGGCGGAGAGACCGTCACCACATTTGACATACGCATGAAGGAGCCTAACCGCGAACCTGTTGTTCACGCCGGCGCACTCCACACCATTGAACATCTGGCTGCAACCTATCTGCGCAACGCCCCGGAATGGAAAGACCGCATAATTTACTGGGGACCTATGGGATGTCTGACGGGCAACTATCTGCTCATGCGCGGCGACCTTGAACCGAAGGACATCGTGGGGCTGATGAAAAAGACATTCAAATTTGTTGCCGACTTTGAAGGCGAAATACCGGGAGCAGCTCCGAAGGACTGCGGCAACTGGCTGCTGCACGACCTGCCCATGGCACGATGGGAGGCACGCAAGTTCCTGACAGAAGTGCTTGAGGTAATAAAAGACGAGAACATGAATTATCCCGGCTGACATACCACTGTTATTTAAAATAAGTTAAATCATGTCACATCAGCAATGCGATTGCGTACTAAAATCAGAATAAGACACAAAACAGCATTGCGTATGAAAAGACACAGAATAATAACGACTGCGCTTGCGGCAGCCATGACAGTTGCCGCAGCGCATGCTCAGACCGACACGCTGAAAGTTGACACCACATACAACCTTGGCGAAGTTACGGTTAATGGTATGCGAGTGATAAGCAAGGTAGACCGCCAAATACTTCTGCCGACATCAACAATGAAGAAGCACTCATCGAACGGATACGATCTGCTGAGCAAGATGACGCTCAACGGTATAATGACCGACCCGATTAAGCAGGAAATTAAATCACTGAAAGGCGGAAGCGTGCAGGTACGCATAAATGACGTTAAAGCCAATCAACAGGACATAACAGCACTGAGACCTGACGAGGTTGTAAGGGTTGAATATATCGACAATCCCGGAGTGAGATATTCCGACGGCAGCATGGACGCTGTAATTAACTTTGTCGTAAAGAGAAGATATGCGGGATATGTTGGCGGATTAGGAACGATGCAGGCCTTCACTACCGGCTTCAACAACAGTAATGCTTACTTTAAGTATAACTATAAGAAATCGGAGTTCAGCATATACTACAACTTCAGCTACCGCGGCTACGACGAGCGCAAGGTGGACAGCGAAAACACATATTTCTTTCCTGACGGAACGCAGCGCCAACGCCAATATTTAGGCTACAACACCGACTTCATGTACACCTTTAATACGGTCCAGCTGGGCTACAACCTTGCCGAACCTGACAAATATACCCTGAACATCAGCCTCAACTATAATCAATACAACAACCCGAACTCAGGCTCAAATCAGCTGGCAAAAGAGACATCAATGCCAGACTTGTATCTGTATAACAAGAGTAAGAACAAAATGTACACCCCGTCGCTCGACATCTACTGGTCGCTGAACCTGCCTAAAAAACAGAACATAACGGCCAATGTAGTAGGAACTTACATCGGCACCGACTACAAATATATGTCGCGCAACTATCTCTTCAACCAGTCGCCTGAACAGTCGATGCAGGCTGACCCGGTGAATGACTACAGCTATTCTACCACGGGCCGCAAATATTCGCTTATCAGCGAGGCTATATATACGAAGGAATTCAAGAACAAAGTGTTCTCGGCCGGAGGCGAATACACCGTAAGCCACACTGACAACGACTACACAGGAGCGGTGAACACGGACGCCATACTCAACTCAGACAACCTTTACCTCTTTGCACAGCTACAGGGAAAACTCGGCATATTCAACTATCAGGTGGGCCTCGGTGCAAACTATCTTGCCATTCATCAGGGCGACATAGGATTCAACAAGTGGACACTGCGCCCGCAGTTAAGTCTTTCGACCAAAATAACCGATAATCTGTTTGTAAGATACTCAGGACGAATAAGCCAGCGTTCGCCTTCGCTCTCGCAACTGAGCGACGTAAGGAACCAGAGCGACGAACTTAACGCAAGCGACGGAAACACAGGACTGAAGCCTTACACTGGATACAGCAACAGTCTTATGCTAAGCTGGAACCGTCCGCTTTTTAACTTCCAGTTGTACGGAAGCTGGTATTATGCGCCCGACATCATCATGACATCTTATATTCCTGAGCTGCAGGACGACGGCACATATCTGCTCATCAGCAAGCCGGAAAACCAGAAGAGCTTCAGTCAACAGTCTATCACGGCCTACTTCACTCTGCACGCCATTAAGGACATTCTCAACATTTCACTCTATGGCGACTATTCCAACTACAACAGCCGCGGACTTGTCTACTCTCACAACTACCGCTCATGGCGCTGGGGCGGATACGCCAACCTTATGCTGGGCAGATGGAACGTTTCTGCAAGTTTCTACACCGCACCGAAAAGCTATTTTGCCGAATCTATGAGCACGGGCGAAAACCAGTCGAACTTCAGCGTCAGCTATAAATATAAAGACCTCAAAGTGGGACTTGGAGTTTTGCTGCTCGGCTATGCCCAAGGTTTCGACTATGTAGGCAAGACAGACAGCAAGTATCTGCAGAGCACTACGCATACATATATCAAGGACAACGGTAACATGATTTACTTAACGCTGTCGTACAACTTCAGCCACGGACGCAAATATCAGACAGAACGTAAGAAACTCAATAATTCAGACAACGATAATGGTATCAGGTAAAAATTTATTCAGCAAAATTCTGCAAGCCTTTAAAGGCAAGACGGAAGAAAGGCCGCAACAGGAGGAAAGCGGCCATGCAGACAGCCACAATGCAATGAGCAACAGCGGCGACGGCAGCTATGTAAGAATAATCGATGATGGCGACGGTGTGATAAACGTGCTGCTCGAAGTGGAACACGACAAGGTGCTTGAGCTTGGCGATAGATTGGGCGAAATAAATGAGGCAGCCTACATGAACGGATATAACTGGGACGCCCTGATAAGGCATTATCTCAAGAACAACGCACCCGACATACTCGAGGCAATGGACACCGATCCTGAGGCAGGCCTCTATGATGCATACTTCAAGGAGAGCGACGCCAACCGCGACAAGGCCAAGCGACTTGCCGACATGCTGACCTCGCTGATTGACAACGAACAGGAGCTTTGCAGGATAGTGAGGGAAGAAGGCGACAAGATAAACTGGGGATAATTATTTTCTCTACAATTAGCTCCCCCGCGGCAAAGGGTTCATACAAATACAAAGAATGCAGACAGGTCGCACATTCAGTGTGTCTTCTGTCTGCATTCTTTGTTTTTATTCCAAACCGCGTTATGATTTGCGGCTATACATCATATCATTAGCAAAGTCGACAGCGCGCTTCCCGGTCAGGTTGTGCACCCCGTGCGCCGCCTGCGCCATATCACGGTCTGCGCCAGTCCTCTTACAGCAACAAACGCTATGAACGCAAGCCACAGGCCATGGTTGGCCATCGTGAAGCGAAGAGAATAATAAAGGGCGAAAAACGTTACAGCTGCAAGAAACATAGACTGAAGCATGCCGCGCGTCATGGTGCAACCAATGAACACGCCGTCCCATACAAACGCCGCCATGCCGGCAACAGGTATTGCCAATGCCCAGTAATAATACTCATGAGAGGCCGCCACCACAGAAGGCTCATCTGTAAGCAACGAGAGAAAGGCGTCGCCGCCTATGCCATAAACCAAGGTGAAGCCTACTGCCATGCCGGCTCCCCACCAAAACAGACGGCGCACCGTGGAGCCAAGAGCCTCATGATTGCGCGCTCCGTAAAACTTGCCGCTCAAAGCCTCGCCTGCATAAGCAAAGCCGTCCATAACATAAGAGAACAGCATATAGAACTGCATGAGCAAGGTGTTAACCGCCAACACTACCTCACCCTGCCACGAACCGGCAGAAGTGAAAAACAGCATTACGGCAACCATGCACAGCGTGCGCAAAAATATGTCGCGGTTTACCTTGAAGAAATGCGCCATTGCGTCGCGCCGCCATACGCCTTGCCATGAGAAATAACGCCTCAGACGGCGATAATTTACGAAGCAGAGCAGCAGTGCCATCATGAAACCGCCCCATTGGGCAATGAGCGTGCCCAGGGCAACGCCTTCAACCTTAAGTCCAAGGCCGAACACAAGCAGCGTGCTCGCCCCGATGTTTATTATGTTCTGCGTTATGGCTATAAACATTGGCACGCGCGAATTCTGCATGCCTATGTACCATCCCGACAAACTGAACAGGCCGAGCATGGCAGGAGCGCCCCATATAAGTATGTTGAAATATATCGAGGCAAGCCTCCTTACCTCTGCAGGCGGCTGCATCACGAGCATTGATGCCTCTCGCAGCGGCACCTGCAACACGATGAGCGCCAAGGCAACCGCCATGGCAATACCCAACGAACGAGTAAGCATGCGCACCGTTTCGGTAAGGTCGCGCCTGCCGAGAGCCTGCCCCGTCAGTCCGCTCGTACCCATGCGCAGAAATCCGAATATCCAGTAAATCACGTTGAACGTCATGCCGCCCACGGCTATTGCACCTATATACGATGCCGCCCCGAGGTGGCCCACTATGGTTACGTCAACCAGTCCCAGCAGCGGCACGGTGATGTTGCTCACTATTGCCGGCAGGGCTATGTTGAGTATCTGTCTGTTTCTGTTATCCATCGTTGTCTGTTTTCTGCTTCACGCACAATACAGCCAATACTGCCGTATGTGCCGGAGAATAATGTTTTATATTGATATTTACAGCTTTCGGACTGCAAAGTTACTCAAAAAAACATTAATGCGCAACGAACCGGGCATAATGCTATTTCTGCTCTATGCTTACGCGGCCGTCGGCGTATCTGAACTGTGCCACGCCAAGGTCGTTAAGCGCCTGAAGGACGTCTGCCAAAGAAACCGACCGGGGGAAGTTGAAGTGAATGCGGACAGAAAGCAGACTGCGCGAATGGAACGCAATGCCTACGTTATACCATGATCCTATGTCGTTCATAACATCCTCGAGCCGCGAATCGTCGAAACAGAACTCACCGTGAGTCCATCCTCCGACAGCTGCAATGTCAGCCTTTTCCACCTTAATGTCACCCTTATCGTCGACAACGGCCTGATGTCCGGGACTAAGCATCCTGCCCTCGCCGCCGTCTTCACTACTTACACTGACACAGCCTTTAAGCAACACCACCGAACTTGCACTGCCATGATAAGAACGGACATAGAACACCGTACCGAGCACCTTCGTACTCATATTTCCGCTCTTCACGACAAACGGTCTGCCGGCATCATGCCTGACGCTGAAGCGTGCCTGTCCTGTAAGTTCAACCTCCCTGACGTCATTCTGTCCAAAATCTGACGGATATTCAAGACGAGAGCCTGAACCAAGCATTACGCGGGAACCGTCGGGCAGAAGGACATCAGACGTAGTGGCCGACGGCGTCTGCACGACAACATTGTCTCCGTCAGCCACACGCGATGTATGCGACGGCAGTTCGGCCATGACAAATGTCTCAATCACTCCGGCTGAGCCACCAATATCATTCCACGCAAACGCCACGACCAAAGCCACTACGGCAGGAGA
>NZ_HF986819.1:51720-58748 GCF_000431195.1 Prevotella sp. CAG:255
AAACCCCACACGGCCGCCCGCTGCCGCTGCTGAAATGAATATGCGACGCAGCCTCAAACGTGAGCCGCCGGCATCGCCATGACGCGCTTCAAACTGCCGCCATGCCTTCTGCGTCTCCTCATCGCCGGGCATATCTCCCAAAGCCTCGCCGAGCATCATCAGCAAACGCTCGTCTTCACCGCTGCCCTCGCCTGCCTTGCGGCTTGTCAAATCCATGTTTCTGACATCATTCTCTTTCATGATTCGTCTCCTTTCCCTACAGCCTCACGCAAAAGTTTCAAGGCCTTTGCAATATGTTTTTTCACGGTATCATAACTTATTCCAAGACGTTCGGCAGCCTGACGGCGTGTAAGATGCTCATAATAACATAGGCGCACTATCGAGCGTGCTGGCTCGCCTAACCCTTCAGCCACAGCCTCAACACGCGAAAGCAGCCGCTCGTGATCGCGATATTCGCTTTCGGCATCTGCCTTCGTGGCCTCAGCCAACTCTGCCGCCGCACAATTTTCGGTCTTTATGTGCTTCAGTCTGTTAATACAGGCGTTGCGCACGCACATATAGAGCCATGAGCCGCGGTCGGCAGGACGCAGCAAGTCGAAGCGCTCCCAGGCCTTCTCCATGACATCGGCCACCACATCGCGCCCCTCGTCGGCATCGCCCGTAAGCTGGACGGCAAACCTGACCAGCTTAGGATAATATTCGCAGAACATACGTCTGAAGTCGTCTTTCTTCTTATCTTTCAACAACATTTTTAAAATCAGTTGGCCGCCGTTCATCGCCTTGCACCATTGTGCCAGGAAGCACGGAGACATTTAACGGCCGCAAAGGTAAGCATTATTTTCAACAGACAGCCGCTACAGTCGCTGTTTCTCGCTCTCGCCGGCTCCCGTGCCTTTATACTTTGTCTTGGTGGCGTTGAACGTATAGTTTACGCTTATGCCTATGCGCTGCGTGTCTGACCATGTACGGCTGTCGTAGTATGTACGGTCACCATAACCAGTGAAACGGTCGCGCCCCGTATTGAATATGTCGTCGGCAGAAAGGGCCACGCGCAGCGATTTGTCCTTGAAGAATGTCTTTACCACACGCAGGCTCACCGTTCCATACTGCTGTTTTATGGTATAGCTCTGTTTGCCCCTCAGGCCCAGGCGTGCTTTCAGATTCAGAAGCCAGCCGTGGCTGAAGGTCAGACTGTTGTAGAAAACGAAGTCAAAGACAGGACGGTTCCACAGGTAAGGTATGCCAAGAGAGCGCGCGTCAGAGTCATACCAGTCTACCGAAGCCGACAGGCGGGGCTGCCATATTCCGATTTTCGGTGTCAGTTCAACAGACATTCCGTACATATTAGTATAAGGTATGCTTGCCATTGTCTGCAGCATTACACCCGGATGGCCGTTTTCATCATATGGCTTGAAGAACGAAGTATACATATTGAGTGCATAGTCGTACCATATCGAGAAATTAATCCATCTCCATCCGCCGTCGATTGTAAAGTAGTTATGTTTCTGTGGCACGAGGAGCGGATCGCCGTTACGGTACATATATTTGCTGACATAGCTTGTCGCGCTCGAGAGCATGCGGTAAAGAGGACTAAGTTTCAACAGACGGTAAGCCAGCGAAAAATTCCAGTCGCCATGGCTGTAGTCGACCGATGCCGACGGAATCAGGTCGTTGTACGTAGGGCTTTGCTCTGCCTTCAGCACGCCAGCCTCATAATACTTGGTCCGCTGATGCTCGTAGCGCAATCCGGCACGTGCCGTAAAACGCCCCAGACCGAGAGTATATTCGACAAATGCCGAATAAAACTGCTGTTGCAGATGGTCGTCGGCATCTGCCGAGAAGCCGCTCTGAGTGAAGCGGTCCTTGCGGTCGGTGAATGTCTCTTCCGTGCCAAACGCCACCTCGCCGCCAAGCAACGGGGCTGTTACCACCAGTTTGGCGGCATAGAGAGAATTACGCACATCATTATATGAGGTAGCGTCCACTTCGTCGTTGTTGGCAGCCACCTGCCAGCTGCGCGAGCATCCGCCCACATAGTCGGCATTGAAGTCTATGCTCCACTTGCCGAACGTGCCCGTATAGTATCCGTTGACCGAATGGTTCCAGCCGTTGTTCTCAGCCGTCTCCGACTCTGTCTCAATATTGTCATACTCGTCTCCGTCTCGCAACAATATGGTGTTGCCCGTTATATGTGAGTTACTGTTGGCAAGAGACTTGTCAGCCACATAGCGCACACCGAACGACTGGCGGCTGTCGGGTTCATAGTTGAAGCCTGCCTCACCCTTAAAGTTAGAATCGTTGCCGGTCTCAATATTGTCAGACATCATCGTCCATACTGACGACGTGTTCATCAGGCTTATAGTCTGGTTCTTTATGTAAGAACTGTTTTCCTTGAAGTTTCCCTTCACAAAGACGTCAAGACCGCCGGTGCGGTAGTTTAGCGAAAGGCCCTCGCGCCCTTTACCTTCATGACCTTGCGACCATTCGGCATAAGCCAGTCCGCTAAGTCCCTGTCCGCGCAGACGTATTGTCTTTAACCGTATCACCGCCCCTACATCCGACGAATAGCGCGCACCGGGATTCATTATTATTTCGGCCTGCTGAATCTCCGTGGCGCGCAGCTGTCCGAGTTCATTCGTGTCGCGCACCTTGCGCCCGTTGATGTAAATCTCTGCCCCGCCACGGCCTATCACGCTGAAATTGTCGCCGTCGCCTGTAACGAAAGGCAGACTGCCAATCATGTCGGCTGCCGAACCCATCATCGAGAGCGGCGTGCCCGCAACGTTGGCCACAATGGTGCTGCCCCTGCGCTCCACCATCGGGCGCGACGCCTTTACCTCTACACCTTTAAGCATCATGGCGTCGGCCTTTAGCGTTATGCTGTTTTCCTGACGGCATGGCACGGTTACAGTGGTGTAGCCTACAAAAGACACGCGGAGCAGACAGTCTTTCTGCGGCATTGAAGGCATGGCAAAAGTGCCGTCGGCTTCCGTAACACATCCAGAGATATACGACTTGTCGCCAGAAGCCAGCATAACCACGTTGGCATAAGCAAGGGGCGAGCCGTTTTGGTCGGTCACACGGCCGCGCACACTGACGCTGCGCTGGCGCGACTCGCTGTACTGCACCACGAAGTAAGCATTGCGCTCAACAAACGCAAAAGGCTTGCCGCCGAGCACTATGGCGAGCGCCTCCGCTTGTGTCTTGTTTGCCACCGTGGCCGTAACCCTGAAACGCTCCGTCTCTTTATATGTAAACAGAATGCTCTTTCCGCCGGCTTTCTCGAGCCGCTTTAATGCTGATGGCAGTGGCTCGTCAGCAAACTTCAGCGTAATAAGCCTCTTGTTATTTTCTCCGGCATAGCTTATGTTTAAGCAAAAAGCCATGAGGCACAGCAGCAACGGGAGTCTTATGTTTACAATAGTTTTATAAATAGCCATAATTCTTTGTCTTTATTTCTAATACAACCCAAGCACCGAAATGGGTATAGTATGTATGTCTTTTTATCAGTATTTAACATTTTAGGGCGTTTAGTGCATTTTCAAAAATGCCATATCTACCCTTCTTCCACTTTTATGACACATAAAAAGACATGAAGTAACCATAATCTAATCTGCCGAAAGACTGCATACGCAGCTGGATTTTGTAAATAAAACGGATTAATTCCGTTCACTTAACGCTCTCAGAACAGCGGTGCCGGACAAGGATTGGTCTTCAGACCGAAAAATTGCGTATTTTCAGGCATTTTAGTTAAGTTGTTGAATGACAAACATTTACAAAACTTTTGCAGCAAAAAGACAAAAGTTAAAAAACATTACTCGGCCATTTACGGGTCAAAAGTGGTGCATTTACGATGCAAAAGTGGGCTATTTGTAATGCAAAAAGCCTCAACTTTAAAGGCAAAACCATGCTTTTTAGGACCAAAAAGAGGACCAAACGTAAATGAAAGTTAATAAAGCGACAGTTTTAAGCAGCGCAAATTAACATCCTTTACACATCGGTTTTCTATTTCAGAAAAAACTTTTGTCCTGATCTTTTACCATGTCTTTAAATGCCATGAAAATGCCATTTATTCTTTTATCCAATCATGTCATACTTTAAATTTTATTGATTACCTTTGTATGAATGTTTTAAATCAACAGCTGAAAATGAACAACGGCGAAGACCTTACACGGGGAAAAATAACACCTACTCTGCTGCGCTTCACACTGCCGATGATGGCGGGGGCGATGATGCAGCAGTGCTACAACATTGCCGATACGCTCATTGTGGGGCGCTTCATCGGTGCTGAGGCGCTGGCGGCCGTCGGCTCGGCCTACACGCTTATGGTGTTTATCACGTCCGTGATGCTCGGCCTGTCGATGGGCAGCGGCACGGTGTTCTCGCTAAAGTTCGGCGAGGGCAACATGGCAGGTCTGAGGCAGAGCGTGGCGGCAAGCCTGCTGCTTACGGGCGGAATAACCGTTGTGCTGAATGCCGCGGCATATATCTGGATTGACGGCACGCTGCGCCTGCTGAGCGTTCCGGCTGATGTTTATCCGCTGATGCGCAGCTACCTTATGATAATATACGCCGGCATAGCGCTGTCGTTCGTCTACAACTTCTGCGCGTCGCTGCTGCGTTCTGTGGGCAACAGCCGCACTCCGCTGTGGGTGCTGGCAGCGTCAGTGGTACTCAACGTGGTGCTCGACCTCGTTCTCGTGCTCCTTTTCGGGCTCGGCATTGAGGGCGCTGCGTGGGCAACGCTCATATCTCAGGCTGCGGCTGCAATAGGCATAACGGCATATATACTGAAGACGCGCCCAGAACTGATTCCGCGCCGCAAGGACATGTCCGTAAGCCGGGCAACGCTCGGCGAGATAGCCACATTCTCGTCGCTGACTTGCGTACAGCAGTCGGTGATGAACTTCGGCATACTGATGGTGCAGGGCCTTGTAAACAGCTTCGGCATGGCTGTGATGGCGGCATTTGCGGCTGCCGTAAAAATCGACTCGTTTGCGTATATGCCTGTACAGGAGCTGGGCAACGCTTTCTCGACCTTCGTGGCGCAGAACTTCGGCGCATCCAAACGGGGACGCATACGCCGCGGAGTGAAGCAGGCTCTGCTGATGACGACTGTGTTCTCGCTGGTGGTGTCAGCGGCAGTCTTTGTGCTTGCCAAACCACTGATGATGATATTCGTGGACGGTTCGCAGCATGACATAATATCCATCGGCGTGAGATACCTGCGCATAGAGGGAGCCTTTTACGTTGGAATAGGCGTGCTGTTTCTGCTCTACGGCTACTATCGCGCCATTAGGATGCCGGGCATGTCTGTGGTGCTGACGGTGCTGTCGCTTGGTCTGCGCGTGGCGCTCGCCTATGCCCTGTCAGCCGTTCCGGGCATAGGAGTAGACGGCATATGGTGGTCGATACCTATAGGATGGGCTGTGGCTGATGCCGTAGGCATGCTCTACTACGGCAAGACGCTCAGGCGCATCTATGCCCGCAGGGGCAATGCCGCTCACGCCATGACTGTCAGGACTTAAAGCCTTCAGCCCTTAATGCCGGCCGAAACAGGGGTATGCCACTGCCGCAGACTACGCAAGAACAGAGGAACGGACAAGAAAAAGTGTAAATTCTGCACTTTTTACTTTGTTTTTTGCTACATATAAATATTTTTGACTACATTTGCAGCACTTTAAACTTAAACAATATAACATTATCTTTACAACATGAACTTAAGACTGATTGCAGGTGCTGCGGCACTTGCTGCGGCGCTGACCTCATCGTTTGCCCAGCCGCGCGTGATGGACGTCGACACGGGCAAAAACGGCGCCCCCATACAGAAGACAATGTATGGCATTTTCTTTGAGGACATCAACTATGGTGCCGACGGCGGCCTTTACGGCGAAATGCTGGTAAACCGCTCGTTCGAGTTCAAACAGAGCCTGACGGGATGGACAACCTTTGGCAACGTCAACGTGAAAGACGACGGCCCCTTTGAGCGCTGCCCTCACTACGTTGAGCTGGCATGGCCGGGACACGCCGACCGTCTGACCGGAATGCAGAATAGCGGCTACGGCGGAATAAGCCTAAAGCAGGGCGAAGACTACAGACTGACGCTGTGGGCAAAGGCAGCCGAGGGCGAAGGCGGCATAAAGGTGGAACTTATAGACCAGCTGACCGACAGCGAACCTCAGGCCTTCGTAACACAGGAACTGAAGATAACATCTGGAGAATGGAAAAAATATGAACTGATAATGAAGTCGCCCAAGAACGACACAGAAGCAAGCCTGCGCATCCTGCTCAACGGCAAGGCTCCGGTGTGTCTCGAGCACGTAAGCCTCTTCCCCGTAAAAACATTCAAAAACCGCAAGAACGGCATGAGGGCCGACCTGGCTCAGGCGTTGGCCGACATGCACCCGGGCGTGTTCCGCTTTCCGGGCGGATGCATCGTTGAGGGCGCCGACCTGCAGACACGCTATCAGTGGAAGAACACGATAGGCCCCGTAGAGAACCGCCCCGTGAACGAAAACCGCTGGCAGTATGCCATGAAGAGCCGCATCAGTCCCGACTACTATCAGAGCTACGGACTGGGCTTCTTCGAATATTTCCAACTGTCGGAAGACATTGGTGCCGAGCCGCTGCCTGTGCTCAACGTGGGCATGGCATGCCAGTTTCAGAACAAGGACGACAGCGCCAACGTGCCTATGAGCGAGCTGCAGCCATACATACAAGACTGCCTCGACCTCATTGAGTTTGCCAACGGCGACACCACCACTACATGGGGACGCAAGCGCGCCGAGATGGGGCATCCCGCACCCTTCAACCTTAAATATATAGCCGTGGGCAACGAGCAGTGGGAAGAGCCTTACTTCAAGCGTCTGCCGCCGTTCGTCAAGGCTATACGCGAGAAATATCCCGACATAAAGATTATAGGTACATGCGGACCGGCGCCCGAGGGTGAGATGTTTGAACACGGATGGAAGGCCATGAGAGAGATTGGTGTCGACCTCGTAGACGAACACTACTACAAATCGGAAGAG